>DATLFN010000005.1 GCA_035540975.1 Acidimicrobiales bacterium | reverse complement strand
GCTCAACCAGCCGATCGTCGCCATGGCGGCCGACGCCGACGAGCGCGGGTACTGGCTGTTCGCCGCTGATGGCGGCGTCTTCGCCTTCGGAGCTCGCTTCTCCGGCTCGACGGGCAACCTCGGCCTCAACCAGCCGGTCGTCGGCGCCGCCGCCGACCCCGACGGGCGCGGGTACTGGCTGGTCGCCTCCGACGGCGGCGTCTTCGCCTTCGATGCCGTCTTCGCCGGCTCCACCGGCGCGTTGACGCTGAACAGGCCGGTCGTCGGCATGGCCGCCGACCGCGACGGCACCGGCGGCTACTGGTTGTTCGCCTCCGACGGCGGCGTGTTCGCCTTCGGCGCCGCCTTCCGCGGCTCGACGGGCGACATCAGGCTGAAACCAACCGGTGATGGGCGCCGCGGCGTCGTGACCTCGACAGGGGCGGGATCGTAGGCACCAGGGATCCCGCCCCGCCTCGCCGGAGCGTTGAACCCCCGCGGCGGCCTGGCCCGGAGCTCCATGGGAGGGCGTTCATGCCGGCGGGGAGCGAGACGTTCAGGTCGAACGGGCCGCCCGAAGCAGGTCGTTAGACTACCGCCGAAATGGAACCCCGAGTGGCGGCGGGCGACCACCCGCGCCGCGACGTCGTGTTCACCTTCGCCACCGATTCGTGGGCGGACGCGGTGTCGCGGGACCACTGCATGCCGGGCGACCAGCTCGTCCTCTCGCTGGCCGACAGTCCCCGGGTGCACCGCCTGTTGGTCGCCGATCCGTGGCGCAGCGCGCCGGTGCGGGCGGTGCGCTGGCTCCAGGGATCGCCCCGCGTCCCGCGCCTCCAGGAGGCGAAGACGAGCGCGCGGCACGTTCGGCCGCTGCGGGTGCGACGGTACGACCCCGTGGGGCTCCCGTCCCTCCGTCGAGCGTACGAGCGCTACGACCGCTCGCTCCGGCGGGCGGCGGCCCGAGCCGGCCTGGTGCGACCGGCCGTCATCACCTGCAACCCCTTCGTCGCCGCCTTCTCGTCCTTTGACTGGGCGGGCCCGGTGACGCTGTACCTGTGGGACGACTGGGCCGCCCACCCGAGCAGTCGGAAGTGGTGGCCCGCCTACGAGGAGGCGTACCGGCTCGTGGGGGCCAGCGGGCGCCGCCTGGTCACCGTGAGCGAGCAGCTCATCGGCAGGGTAGGCCCCACGGGGCCGAGTGCCGTCATCCCGAACGGCGTGACCCCCGAGCAATGGGCCCCGCCCTGGGACGTCCCCGGGTGGTTCGCGGAGATGCCACAGCCGCGCGCCCTGTACATCGGCACCCTCGACGATCGGCTCGACACGGCTGCGCTGGCCGACGTGGCCGCCCGCTGGCCCGCCGGCCGCGTCGTCCTGGCGGGGCCGACCGTGGCCCCTTCCGTCCTCGCCCGCCTCGGCAGCGTCCCCAACATCGTCATACGGCCGCCGATGGGCCGAACGGAGCTGGCGGCGGTGGTCGCGGCCAGCGACGTCTGCCTCCTGGCCCACCGCACCACCGAGCTGACGCGCGCCATGAGCCCTCTGAAGCTCTACGAGTACCTCGCGGGCGGAGCGCGAGTGGTGGCGACCGACCTCCCGCCGGTGAGAGACGTCGACCCCTCGGTCCTCCTGGTGGAGCCCGGCGGGGCCTTCGCCGATGCCGTGGCGCAGGCGCTCGAGCGGCCCCGGCCGAGTGAGGAGACCCGTCGAGCATTCGTCGAGGCCAACAGCTGGACGTCACGTCACGAGGCGTTCCTCGACCTTGCCCTCGCCGACTGAGCCGTTCGGGCCCCGAGAAGGACGCAGCTACTGCCCCGCCTCCGGCCCCCGGGTCGGGGCGCGCCGGGCCGGTCGCCGTTCCCGCGAGGTGAACCACAGCGCATGGCGGGGACGGCCCGCCCGGAGCAGATCGGTGACCGTGACCGCCCGCCAACCCCGCAGCGCCAGGGCGTCCAGGAGATGGCACAGGAGCTCCTCCCGGTCGAGGGTGGGAGGCGCGCCGGCGCCGGGGCCCGGTTCGAAGCGGTCGTGCAACAACAGGACGCCTCCCGGGCACAGGTGGGCCATGCTGCGTCGCACCAGCTCGTCGACCTCGAGGTCGAGCCAGTCCTCGGCGGCTGCGCTCCAGTGCACCACCCGCAGGCCGGCGGCGCGGGCGACGACGAACGACAGGAGCGTCTGCTCGCCCCCCGGCGGCCGGAAGAGGGACACGGGTGAGCCGACGACCCGCTCGAGGCGGCGCTTGCCGTCGCGGACGATGCGGACGACCTCCCGGGCCGGCACGCCGGCGAGGCGGACGTGCTCGTCGCCGTGCAGGCCGACCTCGTGGGACTCGGCCATCCGGCGGACGACGTCGGGGTGGGCCTCGGCCCGCTGGGCGAGGACGAAGAACGTGGCGCGGGCGCCCCGACGGTCCAGCGTGGCGATCAGGCGGTCCGACTCCGTCTCGTCGGGCCCGTCGTCGAAGGTGAGGGCCACCAGGCCCTCCTCGGTGTGCACGCCGACGACGGTCCCCAGCACGCTTCCACCCAACCGGCGGAGCCCTGCGGGCAGGACGGCGCGTGCGACGCTGGTGAGCGACGTCACGGCGACCTCACGGGACGGGCCAGGGCGGGAAGCGGGTTGAACGATGGAACAGGCGACGGTCGACGTCAGCGTGGTCATCCCGGTGCGCAACGCCGCCGACCACCTCGAGGAGCAGCTCGCCGCCCTGGCGTCGCAGACCTACGAAGGGTCGTGGGAGGTCGTGGTCGCCGACAACGGGTCGACCGACGCGTCGTTGGAGGTGGTGCGGTCGTGGGCCCTCCGCGTGCCGCACCTCGAGATCGTGGACGCATCCGACCGGGCCGGCCCGAGCCACGCCCGGAACGTCGGCGCGGCCGCCGCCCGCGGCAGGGTCCTCGCCTTCGTCGACGCCGACGACGTGGCCGCGCCGACGTGGCTCGCCGAGCTGGTGGCGGCGGCCGCCGGCGCCGACGTGGTGGGCGGTGCTCTCGACGACGAGCGGCTCAACCCGCCGGCAGCCCGGCGATGGCGCGGTCCCACCGGCCAGGCCGACACGCCGGCGCCGCTCGGCTTCCTCCCCTTCGCACTGAGTGGCAACCTCGCCGTGCGGGCGGAGGTGTGGCGGGCGGTGGGCGGCTTCCGCACCGACTACGGCCACTGTGAGGACGTGGAGTTTTCCTGGCGGGTGCAGCTGGCCGGCTACCGCCTCGTCCACGCCCCGGCGGCCGTGGTCCACTACCGCCACCGCGACTCGCTGAGGGAGCTGGCGCACCAGGTCTTCTCCTGGAAGCGGGCCGAGGCGCGCCTGTACCGAGACTTCCGGGACCGCGGCGCCGGTCGCCGCACGGCGCGCCAGGTCCTCCGTTCGTACAGCTACACGGTCACCCGCCTTCCCTACCTCGCCATGTCGCGCTACCGGCGGGGCCTGTGGGTGGTCGCGGCGAGCGAGAACTGGGGCCGCATCGTCGGGAGCATCGAACACCGGGTCATCTGCCCTTGAGGTCGGCGTCGTCGGCCGGAGGCCCGGGCGGGCGGTGGGGCGACAGCAGCATGAGGAGGTCGTCGAGGACGGCGGGGCGAACCTTGAGGATAGTCCCGCCGTAGACGGCGGCACCGGTGCCGACGGTGGCGGCGACGACCAGCCAGGGCGCCGCGCCGGCGCGCTCGGTGGCCACCCGGACGACGGCGACCGCAGCCGCCATGACCGCGGTGGCGAGAAGGCAGGTGCGGAGGGCCCCCACCAGGGAGCGCACGCGGAGCCCGACGAGGCGCAGGGCGAGGGCGAACTCGGGGTAGGTCAGGGCGGCCACCACTGCCGCGTAGGCGCCGGCGATCCCGGTCAGCCCCCACTGCACGCCGACCAGGTAGCCGGCCATGACGGCCCCCGTCGAGACCAGCGACCATCGCAGCAGGAGGTCGGCCCGGCCCTTGACGACGAACAGGGTCCGGCACGTGAGCCTCACGCTCTCGAGGGCGCCGACCGGCGCCAGGATCCAGACCAGGGGCACGACCGGCTCCCACCTCGGCCCCAGGGTGGTGAGCACCAGGGGGCGGGCGATGATCGCCGCCCCGACCATGGCGGGCACGGTGACGAGGGCGACCGCCGCCGATGCCCGCAGGTAGGCCTCGACCACCTTGGCGTCGTCGTCCTGGTGGCGCGCCAGAGCCGGGAACAGGACCTCCGTCACCACGTTGGTGAACGACATCACGGGGTACATCAAGAGGCGCTGGGCGAACGAGTAGAACCCCAGCCCGCGCTGGCCCACGTACCGCGCGACGACCACCTTGTCGGCGTGGAAGACGAGGAACTCGAGGAAGTCGGCGGCGGACACGTTCACCCCGAAGCCGGCGACCTCCCGGAACGCGCGCCAGTCGGGGTCCCGGCCCGGGCGCCAACCGGACGACCACCAGGTCAGGACCGTGCTGATCGCCGACACGGCCACGGTGCCCGCCACCAGGGCCCACACGCCGCCACCCGCGGCGGCGAGGACGATGGAGAGGCCGCCGCCGACGATCGTGGCCGCCACCGAGATCCGGGCGATGCGGGCGAAGGCCATCTGCCGGCGCAGCAGGGCCTGGTGGACGTGGCCGCACGACGAGAGCAGCACGGCCGGCGCCATGGCGCGGAGGACGTCGACGGAGCGGGGCTCGTCCAGCAGGGCAGCGAAGAGCGGGCTGGCGACGGCGAGCGCGCCGGCCAGCACGACGCCGATGGCGAGGTTGACGACGAACACGGCGCTGAGCAGGCCGTCCGTGACGACCGGTCGCTGGATGACCGCCATCCCCGTGCCGAGGTCCTTGAAGAGGTCCAGGAACATCACGACGACCATCGCCGCCGCCAAGAGCCCGAAGTCGGCCGGCTCCAGGAGCCGGGCCAGGACGATTGACACGGCGAGGCGGGTGACCTGGGTCGAGAACTGACCGAGCGCCACCCACCTCGTGCCGCTGACGACCGCCTGTTCGCCGGGCCCCGTCCCGTCCCGGCCACCGGGCGGCGCTTCGGGATCCCGCGACGGCGACGTCAAACGGCCTTCTTGCGGGCCCGCCCGGCGCTGAGGACGGGGAAGTCGGGGTCGTGAAAGCCGAGCTCCCGCTCCGTCAGCTCCTCGGCGGCCAGCCCCAGGAGGAAGGCGACGGCGGTGCACACGTTCCCGTAGCCGGCGACGTCGAGCTCGGCACCCGGGCACGCCGCCCGGAGGAGGTCGGCCAGGCCGTCGGGGGTGAACCGCCAGCGGTCGCGGCCGGTGGACTCCGTGTCGAGCTTGCTCATGGACGGGACGGTGACCAGGAGCACACCGCCGGGCGCCAGCGACTCCCAGCAGTTGGCGAGCGCCAGCCGGGCGTCCCCGACGAGCTGCAGCGTCTGGAGGAGCAGGAAGCAGTCGAACCGGCCGGCGGGCAGGGAGCCGGGCTCGGCCAGGTCGGCGACGATGGTGGCCTCCGGGTTGGCGGCGTCGATGTCCACGACGTCCTCGCGCACGACGGCCGGCCCGCCGAAGCGGCGGATGTACGAGGGGTCCTTGACCTCCGCCGCCCGTCCCCTGACGTCGGCGGCGTGGCGGCGGCAGAAGTCGTCGATGAAGACGCGGTCGACCGGGGTGCCGCGGTCGAACCCCCACGAGCGGTTGAACGGCTCGAGCCGCCGGAGGTTCCCCCAGCGCGCCGGCCTGACCAGGCGGATGACGCGGTCGGGCAGGCGACGGGCCACCAGACCGCGGGCCCGCCTCACACGCCCCGACACCGCCTCGCAGTATATTCGGGCCGCCTTCCGGGGCTCCCCGAGGAGTCGCCGTACCTGGAGCGGGGCTTCGGCTGGCAACCGCGACGGGACCCGAACCCGGGACGCCGCGTCGAAGGCGGAGGCCCCGCGTCCGGGCGCCGAGCTCGACCGGCCCAGGGGCCTGTCCCACCGTTCAGGACTGACAGTCCACCGCGAGGGCCAACGCTTCGCACACCTGGTCCATCCGCCGGTCGCTCAGCCGGCCGAGCCGCTGGACGAGCACCGCAATCGAGGCGCTCTCGACCGAGTCGAGGTTCACCGCGGACCGGCGCGGCACCGGGTCGTCTGCCGGCTCCAGGACCACCTCGCTGGGCAAGCCTCGCACGGTGGTGGTGCACGGACCGATGAGCGCCCGTCCGACGCGGGGGATGGCGGCGTTGCGCGACAGCACGACGACGGGTCGGCGCCCCACGTCGGGGAGCTCGCACCACCAGACCTCTCCCCGCCGAGGAACGTCGGTCACGACGCCGCCGCAGCTTCTCGGAACGACGCGAGGTCGCCCCACTCGTCGGGCTCATCCATCGGATGGTCGTCGTACGCGGCATACGCAGCGTCGATCTCGGCCGCCCGGCTCTTGCTGACCAGCGCCGCAAGGGCGGCGTCGAGCAGCGCCGCATCGTTGAGCCCGGCCCGAACCGCTCGCGCTTCGGCGAGGAGGTCGCCGTCGACGGTCGTACTGATGCGCTCCCGTGCCATGGCACAACTATGCCACAGTCATGGCATACACAGCGGGGCGTCCCCGCGGTACCGATCGGCGTGCGCCCGGGCCGGTGAACCTCCACGGGACGGAGCCAGTGAGGTGAGCGGCACCGGCACCGGCGACGATCTCGGGTGGGCGGGCACTCGCGGGCGGAGGCCTTCCGGGGCCGTCGCAGGAGCCAGACACTGACGCGCGGCCCGTTTCCGGTCCACTACTGAGCAACCGAGACCGTGTCCGGCGGCGCGACTAAGTAGCGGGCTACCGAAGAATCGAACCGCGCGTCCACCTACGTTTCCGGCGCACGACGCGAACGGGCCGAGCAGGGGCGAGGGGCCGTTCCCGTCGCTCACGGGGCGAGTCGGGGGACGATGCTGTGACGGCACGACATCGGTTGCTGGTCGGTGCGGCGCTGGCCGGTCTGTGGCTCGCGTTCGCCAACGTGGGCGGCGCCAACGAGCCGCCGGCCGAGCTGAACGTCGTCTGCGTCGACTCGCAGGGCAACGTGTACCAGGCGGCGTCGGCGGGCGACTGCGGCCGCCGCACGACCGTCTATCGCCTGCCGCAGGACCGCCCGTTCCTCATGTGCTCGGACAACCGCTCCGGCGCCCTCCGCTGGGTGGCGAAGTCGAACGGGTGCACGAGCCGGGAGTCGCTGCTGACGGTGCCCGACAGCGGTCCGATCTACGTGTGCTCGCGCAACAAGCAGGCCGGCGCCGTGCTCCCGACGGGGCTCCTGCGCCACGTGAGCGACCCCGGGCAGTGCGACCCGAAGGCGGAGACGCCGTACGTCACGCCTGCGGCGCCCGTCCCCGCGGCGGACACGTTCCACGCCAGCGAGGACGAGCTGCTCGAGGTGCCGCCGAGGGGCGTGCTGGCCAACGACTTCGACCTCACGGGCCAGCCGCTGACCGCGCACGCCGTGACGCCCCCGAGCCCGCTCGGGACCTTCCTCCTCCGCACCGACGGCTCGTTCCGGTACGACCCGCGCACGCTGTTCGACCACCTCGACGACGGCGCCGTCGCCTACGTGCCCTTCGACTACGCGGCCGACGACGGGGCCCTGCGCTCGGCGCCGGCGCGGGCGACCATCGTGGTCCGGGGCCGCAACGACGTGCCCGTCGCCCTCCCGGACGCGTACGACGTGCCCGAGGACTCGGTCCTCACGGTCCCGGCGGGCGCCGGCGTGCTGGCCAACGACACCGACGCCGAGACGCACCCGCTGTCGGCCGTGCTCGTGTCCGGGCCGGCGCAGGGCGCCCTGACGCTCAACTCCGACGGCTCGCTCCGCTACGACCCCGGCGCCACGTTCCAGTCGCTGGCCGGTGGGCAGTCGTCGGCGGTGACGTTCACCTACCTCACCAGGGACGGCACCTCGGAATCCTCGACCGCCACCGTCACCGTCACCGTCAAGGGCGTGAACGACGCGCCCGTCGTGCGGAGCGACCAGTACACGACGGACGAGAACACCGTCCTCACCGTGGCGGCACCGGGCGTGCTGGCCAACGACACCGACGCCGAGAACCAGGCGCTCGCCGCCCATCTGGTGTCCGGCCCCACCGCCGGCACGCTGTCGGCGCCGCTGGCGGGCGACGGCTCGTTCGCCTTCGACCCGCGGGTCGCCTTCGACGGGCTCGACACGGGCCAGTCGGCGACGGCCACGTTCGTCTACCGGGCCGTGGACGCCCAGGGCGGTGAGGCCGAGGGCCAGGTGACGGTCACGGTCGTCGGCGTCGGGCTGCCGGTGGCGGTGAACGACGAGGTGACGACCGACGAGGACACGGCCGTCGCCGTCGACGTCCTGGCCAACGACGCCCGCCGGGGTGGTGCCATCACCGCCGTCGGGCCGGCGCTCGGATCGGTGCAGGGGCCGGACAGCCGCCAGCTGCTCACCTACGACCCGAGGGCGCGCGACAAGGCGGCCGCCGACCAGGACCCGTTCGACCACCTGCAGGCCGGGACGACGGGCACGGACGGGTTCACGTACACCGTCACCAACGCCGAGGGCTCCGTGCAGGGCAACGTGGTGGTCCGCGTCGCCGGCCGCAACGACGCCCCGGTGGCCGTGGCCGACGCCGGCTACTCCGTCCCGAGCGGCCAGCGGCTGACGGTGCCCGCGCCCGGCGTGCTGGGCAACGACACCGACGCCGAGGGCGACCCGCTGTCGGCCGTGCTGGTCTCGCCACCGGCCCGGGGCCGGCTCACGCTCGACCCGGACGGGTCGTTCGTGTACGAGCCGGCCGACGACCTGCCCGCCGGGCAGGCGGCCACCGTCACCTTCTCGTACCGCGCCAGCGACGGCCGCGCCGAGTCCGGTACGGCCACGGCGTCCGTCCAGATCCAGGGGGTCAACCACCCGCCGGCCGTCCCCGCCCAGGAGCTCACCGTCCGCGAGGACCGCGGCGCCGGGCACGTGATCGGCCAGGTCGCCTTCTCCGACCCGGACCCCGGCCAGTCGCACTCGTTCGCCATCGTGGCGGGCGACCCGACGGACCTCTTCGACGTCGACGCGGCCGGGACGCTCCTCCTGAACCGCCCCGACCTGGACTTCGAGACCACGCCGGCCTATGCCCTGACGCTCACCGTCACCGACGAGGCGGGCGCCTCGGGCTCCGGCGCGCTCACCGTCCGGGTCGTCGACGTGAACGAGCAGGGCGCGTCGGCCGACGACGCCTACGCGGCCATCGGGAACACCCAGCTGGCCGCGGGCGGCGCCGCCCCCACCGGAACGGTGGCGGCCCGCACGGCGGCGGCCAAGGTGCTCGACAACGACAGCGATCCCGACGGGTCTGGGTCGCTCTCGGTCGTGGTGCCGGCGCCGAACGGCCCGCAGCCCACGTCGCAGGGCGGCTCGTACGTGATGCAGCCCGACGGGCGGTTCGTGTACGACCCGCCGGCCGGCTTCGTGGGGACGGACACGTTCACGTACACGGCGACCGACGGCACGAACACCACGCCGGCCGCCACCGTCCGGATCACGGTGCGCAACCGGGTGTGGTACGTCGACAACCGCCTGGCGGGGGCGGGGACCGGCACCTCGCGGTCGCCCTTCTCCTCGCTGGCGCCGGTGGCGGGCGCCTCGGGCGGCCCCGACGGCCCGTGCACGGGGACGGGTCCCACGCTGTCGTGCGACTGGGTCCACCTCGCGTCGACCACCACGCCGTATCAGGGGCCGCTCGTCCTGGAGGACGGCGAGCGCCTCGTCGGCCAGGGCGCCGACCTGGTGGTGGACGGGACGCTGCTGATCGCCCGCGCCCCGACGGCGCCGACCATCGCCTTCTCCACCGCCGCCGGCGGCGTCGAGCTGGCCACCGGGAACGACGTCCGCGGCGTCGACGTGGCCGGCGCCGGCGGGCCCGCCCTCCACGGCGACGGGTTCGGCACCCTCACCATGGCCGCCGGCCGGCTGAGCAGCGCCGGGGGACCGGCCCTGAGCCTGGCGAACGGGAGCCTGGCCGGCGCCGGGGCCCCCGCCGCCACGGCCGCCGTCCTCGACTCGACGGGCTCGCTCACCGACGGGGTCCACCTCGACCGGGTGGCCGGGGCGCTCAGCGTGCCCGGCGCCACGACGGTGGCGTCGCCCGCCGCCGCCGGCGTCCGCATCCTCGCCAACACCGCGCAGGTGACGCTGTCGTCGGTGGCGGTGAGCGACGCCACCGGCGCCGGCCTGGAGGTCGTCGACAACCGCGGGGCCGTCGCCGTGAACGGCGGGACGATCGCGCGAACCGCCGGCACGGGGCTCGAGGTCCGAGGCGGCGCCGACAACGGGTCGCTGGTGGTGCGGGCGGGCGGTGAGCGAGGGCAGCGGCCGCGCCGTCCACGTGCGGTGCGAGGTGTCCTCGCCGGACTGCGGCGCCGGCGCGGTGCTGGTGGCCGGCCCGGTCTCGAGCACCACGGGCGGCGTCGCCGTGGTGGACAACCGGGACGGCTCGACCGTCGTGTTCAGCGGCGGCCTCGACCTCTCCACCGGGGCGCTGCCCGCGTTTGTGGCCACCGACAGCTCGTCGCTCGAGGTCAGCGGCAGCGCCAACGTGCTGCGCACGACCACCGGGATCCCCCTCGACGTCCACGACGTGGCCCTCACGCCCGCCGGTCTCACCTTCCGGAGCATCTCCGCCTCGGGCGCCCCGTACGGCGTCTCGCTCGTGCGCACCGGGACGGCCGGAGGGCTCCGGCTCACCGGCACGGGGACGCCCGACAGCGGCGGCGTCGTCGCCAACCCCACCGTGGCCGGCGTCCGGATCGAGAGCGGCGCCAGGTCGACCATCGCCCTGCTCCGCGTCAACGCCAGCGACGCCCACGGCGTGGTCGTGCTCGACGCCGACGACGTCGCCCTCGAGCGGCTCTCCGTCGACGACGCCGGCGCTGACGGCATCCACGCCGAGCGGGTGAACCGGCTGTCCATCACCGGCGCGACCGTGCAGCGCAGCCTGGGAAGCGGCGTCGCGCTGGCGGAGGCGCACGGCGCCTCCCGGATCGCCACCACCACGGTCCGCGGGTCGCGGGGCGCCGGCAACCTGTGGGTGCGCAACGCCACGGCGCCGGCGCCCGGCGTGGCCGACGTGCTCACCCTGGCCGGGAACCGCAGCGAGCTGGACACGACCCGCAGCCTGGTCGCCGAGGCTTCGGGCGCCGGCCGGCTCCGGGTTCTCGTCGGCAGCGCGCTCGACCTGAACGGCGGCAACACCTTCACCGAGGGGGTGCAGGCCGTGGCCGGCTCCGCCCGCGACGGAGGCGTGCTCGACCTCCACCTCACCAAGCTCACCGCCCTGTTCGCCCAGCAGAACGCCGTCGACGTCCTCGCCGACGGAGCGGGCTCGGTCGCCACGGTGGCCATGATCGACAACACGCCCGACCGCGGTGGGCAGATCCTCCGCCCGGGCCGCGGCAGCTTCCGGATGGCGAGCGGCGTGCTGCTGCGGGCGACGGCCGGCGGCCTCGTGACGGGCACCGTCGAGAACAACCTGATCGACGACCCGAACGGGAGCGGCATCGTCGCCGCTGCCGACGGGGGGACGGTCGACGTCACCATCCAGCAGAACCAGGTCCGCCGGGCCGGCTGCGGCACGGGGCTCGACGACAGCTGCGCGGTCCCGGCCGGCCAGACGGAGTGCGCGCCGCTCGCCGCCACGACGCTGCCCGTGGGCATCGAGGCGGTCGCCCTCGCCTCGGGCGGCACGCCGAGCACGGCGAGGGCCGCCATCCGCAAGAACACCGTCGTCGACTCGCTCGGGCACGGGATCCTGGGACGGGCGCAGGGGGCGGACAGCGACGCTGCCGTCGTGGTCGACGGCAACCGGGTGGAGCAGACGCGCCCGTGCAGCTTCGGGCGGGCCGACGTCCCCGAGCCGCCGAACACGCCGGTCGTCGACCAGAGCCGCCCGGGCGACGCCATCGCCGCCACGGCCCTGGGCGGGACGATCGAGCTCACGTCCGTCCGCAACGTCGTCGCCCTCACCACCGCCCCCGCCGCCGGCATCGCCATGGCGCTCGCCGGCGAGGCGGCCGGCTCCCTCGAGTCGACCGACGACCGGCTGAGCGGGGGGCGCGACGGTGTGCACGTGGCGGCCGGGGGCCTGTCCCACGCCGACGTCGCCGTCTCCGGCCTCACCCGCTCGGGCGGCTCCCGCCACGGCGTCCACCTCGAATCGTCGGGCGGCTCGGCGCTGCGCCGGTCGGCCGTCGACTTCACCGTGGTGGGCGGCGGGGCGGCGGGCCCCGCCGTATCCGGTACGGGCGGTGACGGCGTCAGCGTCGCCTCCCGGTTCGGCGGGACGTTCACGGGGACGGCGCGCGACCTGCGGGTGGAGAACCCGGCCGGCAACGGCATCAGGGTACGGGCGCTCGGCGCCGGCGACGTCGACAGCACGGGGAGCGTCCGCATCCAGGCCAACACGATCGGCGGGTCGGTGGGCGAGCGCGGCATCGTCGTGGAGGCCGACACCGACAAGGCGCTGGGCGGCGTGGCCCGGCTCGACGCCGCCGTCGTGGGCAACACCGTCGCCCCGAGCTCGGGCGCCGCCGTCGGCATCGACGCCAGGACGGTGTTCACCGCGCCGACGTCGGACGACATCCTCGTGCCGCCGCCCCCGTCCGACGCCGAGTCGTGGATGTGCCTCGACCTGGCCGGCAACCGGTCGACGGCGACGGCCGGCGCCGACTACCGGCTGGAGAAGTCCGACGACTCGGCGTTCCTGCTGGCGGACTTCCCCGCCACCAGCAACGGCAACAACCCGCTCCACGTCGAGAGCTGGGTCGTCACCACCAAGCTGAACACCCGCAACCCGAGCGGCGCCCCCGCCGTGGTCGTCGACGGCTCCGGTTACACGGCGTCCACCGGGTGCGCCGTCCCGCCGCCGCCGGCGCCGTAGGGGGAAGGAGGCCTGATGCGACGAACGACACGGGCGGGCGCCGCGAGCACCGGCGCGGGTGTGGGCCGCCGGCGCCTGGCCGGGCTGCTGGCCGCCGTCGTGGCCGTCACGGCGACGGCCTTCCTGGCGCCGCCGCCGGCCGCCGCCATCCACGCCGAGAAGTGCGACGGGCCCTACCCCTACACGTCGATGGACACGGTGCGGGACGAGAGCATCGCCGAGGGCATCGTCATCGGGCTCGAGCTCGTCCAGACGATCCTGTCGGCCGCCGCCGACGCCGTGGAGCAGGCGGCCGAGAAGGCGGAGGACGCGGCGGTCGCCAACCCCGAGCCCGTCTCCTCCAAGGCCATGTTCACCGCCGCGCACACCCTCGAGCGGTCCACGCTGATCATGCGCATCGCCGTGATGATCGCCGACGGCACCGTCGCCGCCGGCAAGGTCGCGCACCTCGCCCTGGTGACGCAGAACAAGCTGGCGGACATCTGCCGCACCGACCGGCACTGGCAGCTGGAGGACGAGCTGCTCGCCTCGGCGATACGCAGGGACCTCGCCGCCACGACCACGCCGGTGGCGCTGTTCGTGCTCCCCGAGGCCAACGGCGGGTTCATCGACGTCGAGAAGTTCGGCGTGCGGGACCTGGTCACGGCGACGATCGACCGCATGGTCGAGCTGAAGCAGTGCACGTGCACGTCGGCCAAGTCGTACCTGTCCCAGGGCAACAGCCACTTGGCCGCCGGCAGCTACAAGAAGGCCTACACCGCCTATCGCCAGGCGTACGTGCTGGCGTTCAGCAACTAGGGGGCGCCGTGAGACGGATGATGACTCGACCGAGGGCGAGAGCCCTGCTCGTCGTGGCGGCAGTGGCGGCCGGGGGCTTCGTCACCGGGGGCCACCTGGCCGGCGCACAGGAGAGCTCGACCGGCGACGCACCGCCGGACGCCTGCACGCTGGTGACCAAGGCCGAGGCCGAGGCCGTGCTCGGGTCGTCCGTGGTGGTCAACGAGAACCCCGCGCTGTGCTCGTTCACCGTGGCGACCCGCGGGGAGTTCCGGTCGCTCTCGGTCGGACCGGCACCCGAACCGCTCACCGCCGAGAACTTCGCCACCGCCATGGGCGACTACGCCGGCTCCGGCAACGCGACCCTCCGGACGGCGGACGCCGGCGACGAGGCCATGGCCACGCTCGGCGAGCTGGTGTCGCAGCTCGTGGCCCGGAGGGGCGAGACCTTCGTCACCGTGGTGCTCGTCAACGGGTCGGGGTCGGCCGACGAGCGCATCTCGCAGATGGCGGGCCTGGCCGATCGCGCACTGGCGAGGATGCCGTGAGGCCGCCGCTGCACCGGCGCCGGCGGGCGACAGGGCTGTGCGTCGCGCTCGTGGCGTCGCTGGTCGCCGCCGGGCTCGCCCTCGGGCCGGGCCCCGCGCTCGCCATCCACGAGGAGGCGTGCGTCGAGAAGCCGTACACGCCCATGGGCGCCCACGACGAGCACATCGCCAACTCGGCGGTGATCCTCGCCGAGCTGACCCAGGCGCTCCTCGAGGACAGCAAGCTCAGCGCCATCGCCGCCCTCGTGGCCGCCGGCGTCACGACGGCCACCAAGGTGGCGGCCCTGGTCGTCAAGGGCCAGAACCAGACGGCGGACATCTGCCGCATCGACGAGCACTGGAACCTCGAGGACCAGCTCATGCAGATCCGGATCCAGGCCGACCTCGCCGTCACGACGACCGCCGACTCGGGGTTCGTGCTGCCCGCCGACGGCGAGGGCCACGCCCCGGACTTCATCAACTCCAAGGGCGTGGGCGTGCAGTCCGAGGTGGGCAACACGATCGACGCCATGGTCGAGCTGAAGCAGTGCACGTGCACCTCGGCCAAGTCGTACCTCGCCGCCGCCGACAGCCAGCTCGCCGCCGGGAACTACAAGAAGGCCTACACGTACTACCGCCAGGCGTACGTGCTCGCCTTCAGCAACTGAGGGGACGGAGAGATGGACGGCATCCGCCGCAGCCACAGGCGACACCCGCGCCGTCAACGGTGTCGACCTGGCGGTGCGCCGCGGCTCGATCTACGGAGTGCTCGGGCCCAACGGCGCCGGGAAGACCACCACCATCCGCATGCTGGCCACCCTGCTGCACCCCGACGCCGGGAGGGCGCAGATCCTCGGGCACGACATGGTGCGCGAGGCGGAGGCCGTGCGCGCTGCCATGAGCCTCACCGGCCAGAACGCCTCGGTCGACGAGGATCTCACCGGCCGCGAGAACCTCATCCTCCTGGGCCGCCTCCTAGGCCTGAAGCGAGCGGGCGCCAAGACCCGGGCCACCGAGTTGCTGGACGCCTTCGGTCTGGCCGAGTTCGCCGGCAAGCTCGTCAAGCACTACTCGGGCGGGATGCGACGCCGGCTGGACATCGCTGCCAGCATCGTCGTCACGCCTCAGCTGATGTTCCTCGACGAGCCCACCACCGGGCTCGACCCCCGCTCCCGCAGCCAGGTGTGGGACATCATCCGGGCACTGGTCGCGGAGGGCACGACAATCCTGCTCTGCACTCAGTACCTGGAGGAGGCCGACCAGCTCGCCGAGGGCATCGCCGTCATCGACCACGGGAGCGTCATCGCCGAGGGCACGCCGAGCCAGCTCAAGGCGTCCGTCGGCTCGGGCACACTGCACGTGCGCCTCCTGGACCCCAGCCAGCGTGACGAGGCAGAGACGGTGCTCCACCGAGAGCTGGGCGGCGTCACCCGGGAGGCGGATCCGGCTGCCCTGTCGGCTCCGTGCGCGAACGGCGACCTGGGAGCGGCGGTCGTCGCCCACCTGGCCGGCGCCGGCATCCACGTGGCCGCCTTCTCCCTCGGCCAGCCCAGCCTGGACGAGGTGTTCCTGGCCCTCACCGGCCATCCCGCCGAGGAACGCCCCGGCGACCGGACCGGCGCCGACGACGAGGGGATCCACGCATGAGCGGCAAGCCGATTGCAGAGGCGGCGTCGGCCACGACGGCTGACCAGGCGGCGGTCCGCCGCGCCATCTCCTCGACACCACGCCCGCCGAAGGCGAGCGCCGTGTCGGCAGCGCTCACGTTCGCGTGGCGCGGAATGCTGAAGGTGAAGCACGTCCCGGAGCAGCTCCTCGACGTCACCGTCACACCCGTGATGTTCGTGGTGATGTTCACCTACATCTTCGGCGGGGCCGTCTCGGGCTCGACGGGCGAGTACCGCGACTACCTGCTCCCCGGCATCCTCGTCATGTCGGTGCTCTTCACCACCGTGTACTCCGGCGTGGCGCTCAACACCGACCTCACCAAGGGCGTCGTGGACCGGTTCCGCTCGCTTCCGATCTGGCGTCCGGCGCCGCTGCTCGGCTCGATGATCGGCGACACGGTCCGCTACGTGCTGGCCGGCACCGTGATCATCCTCGTCGGCGTCGCCCTCGGCTTCCGGCCCGACGCGGGGGCGGGAGGGGCGGTCGCTGCGTTGCTGCTCGTGGTCGTCTTCGCCTTCGGCCTGTCGTGGGTGTTCACCACCCTCGGGCTCGTCCTCCGTTCGCCGAGCGCGGTGCTCAACGCCGGGTTCATGGGCGTCTTCCCGCTGACGTTCCTCTCCAACGTGTTCGTGGAGCCCGAGACGCTCCCCGGTCCGCTCGAAGCCTTCGTCAACGTCAACCCGATCTCCATCCTGGCCGACGCCTCGCGAGGCCTCATGGCCGGGGACGCCGACGCCGGCGACATCACCATCGTGCTGGTCGTGGCGGCCGGGCTGACGGCCGTGTTCGCACCCCTGACGACGCGCCTGTACCGCAAGAACTGACGCAGGCCACGACCGAGCGGATCGCACGGCGACGACCTTCCGGCGAGAAGGGTCCGCCTCACCGCCTGGCGGAGTCGGTGCCCCCAGCGCCGGGCCCATGCCAGAGCGCCCGAGTTCCCCAGGAGGAACGGCGCGGATCCGTGCCGCCGGTCTCCTCGAGCACCGGCCGTGAATCGCCGGCAAGCACTTTCCCTGCCGGCCTGGACGGACTGGGGCTCGCCGATGCCGAGGTCACGGCCTGCACCCCGCCCGGGGTCGAAGCCGGCTGCGATCGTGCAGTGGAGTCGCCGCACGTGAAACCGCCGGGACCGAGGGCCATCTCGGCTCACCCTGTCGAAGGCGTCCCCGCAGGCAAGAGACGATGCGCGCTCCGGCCAGTGGCCGGCCGTCCGGCGAGTTCCCGGCTCAGTTCGAACTCGCCTCGGCCATCGGTTGCACAGAGCGCCCTTTGCGCGTTCGGCACGGTGCGCCAAGCCGCCGCCTCCGCCTCGTGACGAATGGTTGCGATGACCGGAGCGCGTTCCTCCGGTCCGAGGTCTCGCAGCAGGCGCGGCATCAGTCGGTGAAGAGAGGCCTGAACTGCAGGCGGAGCCCGACGGTCTCGGGCTCGACGTCAGGGGCGGCCCACACCGTCAGGCCGTCCGGGTACACGTCGACGACGGTCGCGGCCGCGGCCATCCAGTCGACGAGCGCGTCGCCCCATCTCTCGTCGAGCAGCGCCTGCCGGATGGTCGCTGCGCGATCGCTCTGCAGCGTCGAGGCTGGGCTGCGTGCGACCAGCTCCAAGGCGATGACCTTCTGCAGAGTGTCGATGTCGCGAGCGGCGAACACTTCGGGGGGATCGCCGTGCACCACGGCGTAGGCCAGGTCCATCGGCGCGAGTCAGTCCAGACGTGCGAGCTCTCGGTCCGTCCAGAACCCCGGCAGCGGACGCGTGCACCGGCCCGCGGCGTAGGCACCGAGCCGCCACCTGCCCGCATCAGAGAGCATGGCGATGGCATCGAAGAACGCGTTGGGGCCCGCCGCGTGCAGCGCCACGTCGCCTTCGCTCCCGCCGAGCGGAAGGTGCGAGGTCAAGAAGACCAGGTTCGTCTTCTCTCGTGCACCGAGGTTGACCTTGTTCTGCACCACGTGTGCACGCCCCAGGCACTTCCACACTGAGTCAGTCCTGGAGAGTCCGGCCCGCGTCGTGGTGAAGGCACCCGTCACGTCGAAGTACCAAGGACGCTCGTCGCCGTCGACGGCGACGAGGTTCATCGTGACGCCAGTGCCACGGAGCTTGCGGTTCCGATGGGTGATGCGGAACCCGGCGTCTTCGAGGACGCGCATCGCGATCGCCTGCGCTGCCTTGCCCTCCTTCGTCGCTAGAGCTTGGAAGCTCTCGGGCGAGTCGGCGGAGCCGTCATCAGGGACCGGCACCTCCGGGAGAGGGCTGGCGCCCGTCGTGGGAACGACGTGAGGCGACACCTCCACCCTGCGGACCCGGTCCCGGGCGACCGCGACGTACTCGGCATCGACGTCGTACCCGACGCCGATTCGCCCAGTGCGCCGAGCCGCGACCAGCGTGCTCCCGGAGCCGAGGAACGGATCGAGCACGATGTCACCGACGAAGGTGTAGAGGTGGATCAACCGCTCGGGCAGCTGCACCGGGAACGGCGCCGGGTGGTTCACCCGCCGGGCGCTCTCGGGTTCGATGCGCCATACGTCGAGCGTCGCTGACATGAACTCGTCGCTCGTCAACGAGCTGACGTGGGGCCGGTGTTCGGCGGCGCGCTGCTGCAGGCTCTTCGCCCTGTCGAAGCGGCCCTTGCTCGCGATGATCACCCGCTCTGTGACGTCTCGGAGCACGGGGTTCGCCGCGCTCCGGAAAGATCCCCAGGCGCAGCTGCCGCTCGCTCCCTCGCCCTTCTGCCAGATCACCTCGCCTCGGAGCAGCAGGCCCAGGTCGTCCTGCAGCAACCCGATGACGTCGGCCGACAGGCTTCGATACGGCTTGCGCCCGAGGTTGGCGACGTTGACGGCGATCCGGCCGCCCGGCTCGAGCTTGCGAACACAGACGGCGAACACCTCGCGGAGCATGTCGAGGAAGTCGGCGTAGGAGCCTGGGACACGCCCCTCGCCGAGGGCCTCCTCGTATTCCTTGCCTGCAAAGTACGGAGGTGATGTCACGACGAGCGCGACCGACCCGTCCGGCAGGTCGTCCCGCTCCCGGATGTCGCCGCTGATGCAGCCGTCGCCGAGATCAGGTGCTTCGGCGATGCCGTCGTCGGTTGACAGCTCGGGAGGCCGGAAGCGGGCATAGAACCCCGACGCGTCGTGGCTCTCACGCTTGCCGACGCCGAAGTTCGATGTCGAGGTTCGGCGTGGCTCGAACAACACGGCCTCCTTGGATGCCTACGGTATCGAGCGACGGGGAGCGGCCCGGGGATGCCAGTCGACGTGGTTGGGCACACTTCGGCAACGCATGGCCAGAAGAGCGGTACGGAGGATGGTGTCCTCGGGCGGCCCTGAGCGCGCTCGCGGACATTGCGGCGGTCGTCTCGGCGACCTGCGCCCTCATCCACCAGGTCGCCCGTGCCTGCCTCGGGCGGTCAACAACCTCGCCCAGGCCCTCGTCGCCGCCTACGCCGCCAAGAAGGCCATCTGCGACGAGTCCTCGGCCCGGGCCGCCGTCACCGAGGTCACCGCCGACTGATGACCCACGACACCGTGGAGACCCCCCAGCAGTTCAGCGCGTCCCACAGCGTCTCGAAGCTGAGTGTCGCCGGCGTGTTCATCGAGCGTGGCGGGCAACAATAAGTCGCGGATGATCGACCGGATGTCATGCCGTCTGAAGGCGTCGTGTCAGGTACTCCCGAAACTTTGGGGCCGTGTACTCATATTGGCCCTTCCGTGTCCGGTATAATACACCAGCTTCAACGAGACGGCCGAGCAGAACGTTGATGTTGCCCGGACGCTTGTTGACGTTCGAGTTCATATCAACCGTCATAAGCGGTGGGTATGGACACAACGCGCTTGCCAGCAACACATCCTGCTCGGCGGGTGTTAGCGTGGAGACCCGTGGCTCATAGAAGTCAATATCGAGCCGGCGGTAGATATCTGGCGTCGTGGCCTCCAACAAACGGAGATCCAACTTATCCACGTCAGCTGCGACGGCGGCGTCCCACAGCTCAGCCCCCCAGAGCTGAATGAAGTAGGGGTAACCCTCGACCTCCTCCACCACTTGCCGGACCAACTCAGGGTCGGCGCTGATGCCGGTGTCACGTAAGGGTTCGGTAAAGGCGGCGGTGGCCTCTACTGACTCCAACCGCCCGATCTCCTCCCCGCGAAACATTCGCTCGGTGTACGAGCGCGCGTGAAGGAGGTTGCCAGTCAAGGTAGGCAGACCACACACCACCAGCCCCAGCGGGATCTCCTCTCTTTGAAGCGCGGAAATGGCCGAGATGAGAAGCGAGAGTGGGTGCTCGCCAGAGCGAGCCCGCTCGTCTCGGATTACCTGCGCTTCATCGAGCAGAAGTATGAGGCCGACATAGCCCTGCTCGACTGCAACTTCGACCGCGTCAAACAGGTGGGCCGCTAGGTCTTCAGAGCCTGGATCCATCGTTTGGTCGAAGGAAAGTCTGATGTCGTTGTAGGTGACCCCTAAGGTCCCTGCTGTTCGGGCGGCCCGGCCCATCGCTGACTTCAATCGTTTGACCCGCGAAAGTGCCGCTCGAGTCCTTTCGGTGAGGGACACAAGCGCCTGCACCATCGAGTCGTCCGTGTTGTGGCGGGGATTCAACTCGAGACTCGCAGCGGTCCACAGCTCTCGCTCGGCGACCTTGGCGAACTCCCCGAGCAGCACCGTCTTGCCAACGCCACGCAGGCCTGTGAGCCGCATGTTCCCCGGCTGCTCGGGAGCAGCTCGGAGGGTTGCAGCGAAGCGACGAGTGGGGCCTTCACGTCCTGCCAGGTACGCAGGCCGCGTGCCGACCCCCGGCCGGAACGGGTTGCGGCCCGAAGGAGCAGTCATCAAGGAGTAACCTTAAAGATGGCACTTCTCAAAGTAAAGAACTTTAAGTCCCGAGTTTCGGCCGAGGAGACTCGAAGCGCAGACGTAGGGGTCCGGGGCGCACACAGAGGCTGGCGCTTGTCGCCGAGGAGACGGGTCGGTAGCGCCCCGGGGGCGGTCGCCCCGGAGCGCCTCGCAGACCCGTGACTCCATCCCCTTGCTGCGTTCCCTCATGTGGCCTCGCACGGCCCTCACGTGTACGGCGTCAGCGGCGGATCCAGTAGCAATTCAGTAGCAATTTCAGTAGCAATTTCAGTAGCAAGACCGCTGCCCTCGATGCGATCTCTCGCTGAGAAATGCCCGTTGACCTGCGGATTTCCTTAGCACCCCCAACGGGATTCGAACCCGTGTCGCCACCTTGAAAGGGTGGTGTCCTAGGCCTCTAGACGATGGGGGCCGGGCCGAGGGGGCTGGTCAGGAGGATAGCCGCCAGGTCGTCCCCTCCGGAGTGTCCCGGACCTCCACGCCGAGCTCGGCCAGGCGGTCGCGGACGGTGTCGGCGTCGCCCCACCGCTTCGATGCCCGGGCCGCGTCGCGCTGGCCGAGCAGGGCGTCGACGAACGGCCCCACGACCTCGGCGGGATCGGCTGCGCCGGCCTCCGCCGCCGAGCCGAGGCGGACCACCATCGAGCGGAGCGCCCCCCGGCCCCGGTCCAGCTCGTCGGACTGGAGGGTGTCGCGCGACCACGAGGTGAGCTCCTCCTCGAGATCGAGGACGGCCCGCACGGCGCCGTCCACGTCCCGGGCGTCCAGCGCGGCGTCGAAGGCGGCCTCGACGGTGGCGACCCGCTCGAGCAGCGGCGACCCCGGCGCGGCCCGGGGGACGGGCTCCGCCGTCACCGAGCGGGCACCCGCCGACCCTCGGCGGTCCCTCGGGCGGCCGGCGGCGGTGCCGGCCAGGCGGGCCAGCTCGGAGACCGGCACCGACTCGCCGGCCGGGATCTCGGTGGACTCGCCGGCCCGGCGGACGGTCACCGCCCCGAGCCCGTGGACGCTCGCCGTCCCCGCGTCGAGGTCGAGCACGAGGGCGGTGTGCTCGTCGACCCCGAGGACGAAGGCGCCCTCGGGGAGCATCGCCTCCATGCGGGCCAGCCGCTCCTCGCCGAGATAGCAGAACCGGGTGTCGTGGGTCCCCCCCTCGGCGTTGTTGTAATGGGGCACGACGGCCGCCCGCAGCCCGGCCTCGGCCAGCACGTCGAGCCCCTCCAGCCAGCGCGGCTCCTCGCCCGCCTTGTAGATCTCGTAGACGGGGACGGTGGCCACACCGAGCGTCAGGGCCGCGGCGCTGGCGAACGTGAGGCAGCCGCCCGTCCGCAGCTTCTCGGCCAGCAACCCCGGCACCAGGGTGTCCCGCCACTGGCGCAGCGCGTATGACGGGCTGCCGGGGCCCGAGAACACGTAGCGGGCCGCCCGCACCTGGGCGAGCATCGTCTCGTACTCCAGCGGGTCCCCGCCGGCCGCCCCGAAGTGCGCCACCTCCACGGTCTGGCCGACGCTCTCCCGGAAGTACTCGACCGCTCGTGCCGCCAGGTCGGCGGCGTTGGACTGGAAGCCGTAGGGGGTGTCGAGGACGACGGCGGGCGCGGGCGGCGGCCCCAGGCGCGCCAACAGCTCGCGGTGGGTCTTCACCATGGTGGGACTGGTCTCGCCCGAGCCCATCACCGCCAGCAGCCGGGGCACCTCCACGACGGGCGACCGTAGCGTCGCCCGGCCCGCCCCGGCCCGTCGCCGGCTCGTCGCGGGCCCGGTGATCGGCCCGCACCCGGTGCGAGAACGCTGCGCCGGCTTCGGTAGGGTCGGCGGCGATGCCGACGGCCCGCGCCACGCCTCCCCGGGGGGCCGCCGGGCTCCTGGCGGCGGCCGCGTCCGGGTACCTGCTGGGCACCGCCCCGGCGGCCGACGCCGCCGCCCGGCTGGCGTCGAAGGGCGCCGCCGACCTGCGCACGGCGGGCACCGGCAACCCGGGCGGCGCCAACGCCCTGGTCGTCCTCGGGAAGGGGTGGGGCTACGGCGTGATGGCCGTCGACATCGCCAAGGGCGCCGCCGCGTGCGTCGTCGGCCGCCGGCTGGGGGGCGAGGCGGGCGCCCACGTGGCGGGGACGGCGGCCGTGGTCGGCCACTGCTTCCCCGTCTGGAACGGGTTCCGGGGTGGCAAGGGCGTGGCCGCCAGCGTGGGCCAGTGCGTCGCCACCTTCCCCGTCTACGTCCCCTTCGACGTGGGACTGGCGTGGCTGACGGCCACGCCCCAGTGGTCGCGCAAGGTGGGCACCCGCACGCTGATCGCCACCGGTGTCGCCTCCGGCGCCTGGGTGGCGGCTGCCACCCTGTGGTGGCGGCGGGGGTGGCCCAACGGGTGGGCGCCCCGGGCCACCGCCGGCCTCCCGCTGGCCGCCGCCGCCTCCAGCGCCGTCATCCTGTCCCGGTTCGCCGCCGCCGTGCGCCGGGCCCGCGCCGCCGAGGCGGCGGCATGATCGGCCTCTGCACCGACTCCAACGCCCAGGTCCCGCCCGATCTGGCCCGCCGGTACGGCGTCGAGGTGGTCCCCCTCACCGTGACCGTCGACGGCGTGGACCACCTGGAGGGCGTCGACCTGGACGCCGACGGGTTCTACGCCCGCTTCGCCGGCGGCGCCACGCCCACCGTCGCCACGGCGGCCCCGTCGCCCGGGCGCTTCGCCGCCGCCTACCGGGCGCTGGCCGACGCCGGCGCCGACGAGATCCTCTCCGTCCACATCGGCTCGGCTATCTCGGCCACACTCAACGCGGCCCGGCTGGCCGCCGCCGCGTCGCCCGTCCCCGTCCGCCTGGTCGACACCGGCACCGCGTCGTTCGGCATCGCCTGCTGCCTCTGGGAGGCGGCCGAGGCGATCGCCGCCGGGGCTGGGCTGGACGACGCGGCGGCCGTGGCCGAGGCGGTGGCCGCCCGCACGGGCAACGTGTTCGTCGTCCAGGCCGTCGAGCTGGTCCGCCGGGGCGGGCGGATGAGCGCGGCGGCCGCCGAGGGGGCGCAGGAGGCCGAGGCCTTCCCCGTCGTCTCCCTCGCCGGGGGGTCCTATCAGCCGGTGGCCCGGGTGCGGTCGGTGGACGAGGCGGCTGACGCCATGGCGGCCGTCGTCCTCGGGAGCGGCGACCGCCTCCGGGTCGGCATCAGCGTGGCCGACGCCGCCGGCGCGCCCGTCCGCCAGGCCCTGGAGTCTCGACTGGACGGGGCGCACCAGGTCGTCGACCTGGTGCGCTACCGCGTCGGCCCCAGCGTCGGCGTCCACACCGGCCCGGGTACGGCCGGCGCCATGTGGTACCCGACCACCGCGACCACCGCCGGGTGATCGTCCTTCAGGAGTCGTCGTCCACGACCTCGGGGAGGCCCTCCGACAGCGCTTCGACCAACTCCGACAGCAGCCCGCTGAGGTACCCGTAGAGGGCGAACGCGGGGGCGCGGGGGTCGTCGGGGTCGGTGGGCACGTCCTCCATCTCCTCGCTGACGTCCAGCTGCGTCCCGAGCACCAGGCGCAGGCTGTTGAGCGCCGCCACCCACCCCTGGGCCTGCTCCTCGCTCAGCCGCTCCGCCCCGGCCGTCTCCTCCAGCACGGCGAGGGCGGCCAGGCGTCGCTCCGACAGGTCGTCGCCCATGAGCCGGCGGTACTCGGCCTCGTGCTCGGCGTCGTCCCGGTAGGCGGGAGGCGCCAGGCGACGGACCGTCGGGTCGTCCGGTGCCGCCTCCAGCAGCGCCCGCAGCTGGGCGGGCAGCGATCGGAGGACGTCGCGCTCGCGGGCGCTCAGCCTGAGCCGGAGCTCCCCGTCGGGGAGCCGCTTGACGGCCCGTCCGAACAACAACGTCAGCGGGCCGATCTCACCGGTCGTGCTCCATGGTCGCCCACAGGCCGTGCTCGTGGAGGCGGAACACATCCAGCTCGGCCCGCTCGCGGGGCCCGCTGGACACCACCGCCCTGCCCTTCTGGTGCACGTCCAGCATCAGCCTGGTGGCCTTCTCGTGGGAGTACCCGAACAGCTTCTGGAACACGAAGGTGACGTAGGACATGAGGTTGATCGGGTCGTTCCAGACGATGACGACCCACGGACGGTCGGGCTCGGCGACGTCGTCCGAGGTCGGTTGCTCGACTTCGGCGGGGGCGAGGGTCATCGCCGGGATTCTCCCGCGGATCGGGCCCGTCTACGCGCCGGCGTAGGCGTGGCGTCCTTCGGACGTGGCGCCCCCGGGCCGGCGGGGGGCCGCCTCGGGCCCGGACAGGCCCAGCTGGAAGCGGACGGCCGCCGACCACACGGCCACCGCGCCGGCGATGTGGATGCCGACGAGCAGGACCGGCACGCCGGTGAAGTACTGGACGTAGCCGACCGCCCCCTGGGCCACCAGCACGGCGAGCAGCACCTCGACCCTGCGCCGCACGGCCCGCGGTGCGCCCGCCCGGCGGAGCATGAGGGCGGCCGTGACGACCAGCGCCAGCAGGAGGACGACGGCGAACCCGTGGAGCTGGGCGGCGCGGTGCACGGACACGCCGAGGCGGGGCACGTCCTTGTCGCCGGCGTGGGGGCCGGCGGCGGTGACGACCGTCCCCAGGAGGATCACCAGGGCGGTCGCCGCCGTCACCACCCGGCCCAGGGTGCGCAGCTCGGGCCCGACCAGCGGCCGCCGGGGGACGCCGTCGGGCTGCCCCGCCCGCCAGTGGAGGACCAGGGCGTCGGCCAGGATGGCGATGGAGAGCAGGAAGTGGGCCATCACCAGGGGCGGGGCCAGGTCGAACAGCACGGTGAGGCCCCCGAGCACGATCTGGCCGACGACCCCGGCGACGAGGCCGAGCGAGAGCCGCACCAGGTCCCTGCGGCGGGGCGAGCGCCGGAGCGACGCCAGGACGGCCACGATCACCGCCACCGAGACGAGGCCGGTCACCGTCCGGTTGACGAACTCCACCATGGCGTGGGTCTCCAGGGGCGCCACGATGCGGCCGCCGTCGCAGGTCGGCCAGTCCGGGCAGCCCAGCCCCGACCCCGTGAGCCGCACGGCGCCCCCGGTGACGATGATGAAGGCGAGGGCGAGGAGGGCGACCAGGGTGACCCGCCGGTAGGCGGAGGGTGACAGCGTGCGGCGGGCCATCGAACGATGGTAGGGAGCCGTGGTTTCCGAGGGCCAAACGCCTGCTTTTGTCGTCCCGGCGGGCGTCCCCGTAATGTGCCACCCGACATGGCCGTGACCACCGCCTCCATCCGGCCGCGTACCCGGGTGTCCGCGTATGTGGCGCTGACGAAGCCTCGGATCATCGAGCTCCTGCTGGTCACCACCGTGCCCACCATGGTCGTGGCCGCCCGCGGCCTCCCGCCCGCCTGGCTCGTCCTCGTCACCCTCGTCGGAGGGACGCTGGCGGCGGGCGGGGCCAACGCCATCAACATGTACGTCGACCGGGACATCGACCGCATCATGAAGCGCACGCAGCACCGGCCCCTGGTCACCGGCGAGATCGAGCCGTCCCACGCCCTGGCCTTCGCCGTGGTGCTCGAGGTGGCCGCCTTCGCCCTCCTCTGGGGCGCGGTCAACCTCCTGAGCGCCGTCCTCGCCGTCAGCGCCACCCTCTTCTACGTCTTCGTCTACACGATGTGGCTGAAGCGCACGTCCACCAGCAACATCGTCGTCGGCGGGGCGGCGGGCGCCGTGCCCGTGCTGGTCGGGTGGTCGGCCGTCACCGGCACCCTGGGGCTGGCCCCGTTCGTGCTCTTCGCCATCATCTTCGTCTGGACGCCGCCCCACTTCTGGGCCCTGGCCATCCGCTACCGCGAAGACTACGCGGCGGCCGAGGTCCCCATGCTGCCCGCGGTCGTCCCCATGGAGGAGGTGTGCCGGCAGATCGAGCTCTACACGGTGGCCCTGGTGGCCGCCTCCCTCATGTTCTCGCCGGTGGCCCACATGGGCCTGCTCTACCTGGGGTCGGCCACCGTGCTCGGTGGCGTGTTCCTGCGCCACGCCTTCCAGTTGCGCCGCGACCCCACCCCCAAGCGGGCCATGCGCCTGTTCGGCTGGTCGATCACCTACGTCACCCTGCTGTTCTCCGCCATGGCCCTGGACCAGCTCCTCCGATCCCTTTGAGCCGCCCGTGACCATCACCGAGACCCGGCCCGACGACGTCGCGCCGCCGCCTCCGCCGACCGCCCCCGGCCCGGCCGGCTCCGAGGCACTCCCGGCGACCGCCGACCACAAGCGGCTGGGCCTGGTCTTCCTGGGCGGCGCCCTGGTGTTCCTCGTCATCGGGGGAGCCGTAGGCATGGTGCTGCGGGGCGAGCTGGCCGACGAGGGCGTCCAGATCGTCGGCGGCAACTACGGGCGGCTCTTCTCCCTGCACGCCACCGTCTCGTCGATGCTGTTCCTCGGCCCTGCCTTCGTCGGGCTCGCCACCTACGTCGTCCCCCTCCAGATCGGGGCCGGCCGCCTGGTCCTGCCCCGGCTCCACGCCTTCGCGGCCTGGCTGTTCGTGTTCGGGGGCGCCCTCTTAGTGGCCGCCTACCTGCTCGGCCCGCCCGAGGGCCTGGGCATCGCCGATGCCCGCCCCATGCCCGGCGGCGGCGGCACCAAGGCCAACGCCCTGGCCATCACGTCGATGGCCCTCGTCTCCATCGCCATGGTCGTCGCCTCGGTGAGCCTGGTCACCACCATCCTCAAGCTCCGCACCCCGGGGCTCACGCTGCGCCGCCTGCCCATGTTCAGCTGGGCCACCCTGGCGAGCGGCGTCGCCACCATCGTCGCCACCCCGGTGTTCCTCGGCGGCCTGCTCCTGCTCTTCATCGACCAACGGCTGGGGGGCGACTTCTTCGGCCCCGACAACGTGGCCGGCCAGACGGTGTGGCAGCACACGCTGTGGCTGTTCGGTCGGCCCGAGGTCTACCTGCTGCTCGTCCCCGGCCTCGGCGCGGCGTGCGACATCGTCGCCACCCACGCCCGCCGCCCGCTGCTCGGCCTGGACGCGGCCCGGGCCCACATCGCCCTGTTCACCATCCTCGCCTTCGGGTCGTGGGCGGCCGGCACCGACGTCGCCGACGCCATCGTCCTCCCCACCTACACCCCGCTCACCGCCCTGGTGGCGGCGCCCCTGGCCGTGCTCGTCCTCGTGTGGCTGGGCACGGTGGCCAAGGGCCGGCCCCGGATGCACACGAGCATGCAGTTCGTCCTCGGCTTCGTTGCCCTCAGCGCCGTCGGCGCCCTCCACGCGCTGGTGGCCGCCGCCGCCAAGGTGGACGGCTCGGCGTGGACGACGGGCCACCTCCACACCGTCGCCTTCGGCGCGCCCACCCTCCTGCTGGCCGGCGCCGTCTACCACTGGGCGCCCAAGCTGTTCGGCCGGGAGCTGTCGGCCGGCCTCGGCCGGGTGGCGTTCCTCGGGCTGTTCGGCGGCTTCTTGCTGCTCGGCCTGGGCAGCTACCTGGCCGGTTACGACGGGGCGCCCGCCCACGTGCGGGACTTCGAGTTCTCGTCCAGCTCCTCCACGTACGGGCTGCTGGCCGCCGTCGGCGGCGTGGTGACGCTGCTGGGCGCGCTGGCCTTCGTCCTCGACGTGGCCCGCGGCATGGCCGGCCGCCGCACGGCCCGGACCGACGCCGACCCCTACGGCGGGCTCACCCTGGAGTGGGCCACGTCGTCGCCGCCGCCGCCCCAGGGCTTCGACGCCGTGCCCGAGGTCCGATCGGCGCACCCCCTGCTCGACCTGCGCACCTCGTCGGAGGCTGCCGGTGGCTAGCCCCACGCTCGCCCTGCCCTCGGCCGGCGGCACCCGGCCCCGCAGGGTGCTGACCATGGCCGTCCTGTTCCTCGCCGCCGGGGGCGGGATGATGTTCGCCGCCCTCCTGGGCGCCTACCTCCACATGCGCCGGCTGGCCGAGCCGTTCCCGCCGCCCGACACCGAGATCGACCAGTACTGGGGCAACCTCATGGTGCTCACCATGCTGATGGGGTCGGTCACCGTCGAGTGGGCGCGCTCCGCCCTCGACCGGGGCCAGCGCAAGGAGGGCGTGGCCGGCTTCGCCGTGACGCTCGGCCTCGGGCTGGCGTTCCTCAACCTCATGTCGTTCGCTGCCGGGCACGTGGAGTTCGACGCCGTGACCCATCCCTACGGGACGGTGGTGGCGGCGCTGACGATGCTGCTCGGGCTCGTCGTCGGCCTCTCGGTCGCCTTCGTCAGCCTCACCCTGTTCCGGGTCGCCGGCCGCCAGCTGCTCGAGCCCGGGGCCGACCAGCCCCGAGCGACCGCCTGGGCCTGGCACTTCGCAACCGTCGCCGCGGTGGCCGTGTGGTACACGGTCATCGTCCTGAAGTAGGCCGCCGGTGCTGAACCCCGCCTCCAAGCTGCTCCTCGCCATGGCCGCCGCCGGCGCCGCCACGGGGTTGCTCTACCACGTGGCGGTGGACGAGAGGGCCGGCATGGTCCTGCTCCTCGCCCTGGGCGTGGCCGGCCTGGTGCTGGCCATCGTCGCCTCCGGTGCCGCCGTCCCCGACGAGGCGCCGATGATCCCGGCCGGCGCCCCGGCGCCCGAGCGCCGGGCCACCACCACGGGGAGCCCGGCCCGGGGGAGTGGCTGGCCCGCGTTCGCCGCCCTCTGCCTCGCCGTGCTGGCCACCACCGCCGCCGTCGGCGGCCCGGTCGTCGTCGCCGGCGTGCTCGCCGTCCTCGTCGCCGCCGTCGGCTGGTTCGCCAAGGCGTGGAGCGAGGACCCGGTGTGGTCGCCCCGCGCCAGCGAGCGGCTCAGCCTGCGCCTCGTGGTCCCGGTGGCGCTGCCCGCCGGCGCCTTCCTGCTGGCGGCCACCATCGCCATCAGCATGTCGCGGATCCTGCTGGCCGTGTCGAAGAACGGGGCGGTGGCGATCGCCTTCGTGGCGGCCGTCGCCATCCTGGGCGCGTGCGCGTGGGTGGCGGCCCGGCCCCGCATCAGCTCCTCGGCCATCCTCGCCCTCGTCGCCCTCGCCGTGCTGTCCACCGCCGGCGCCGGCATCACCGGCGTGGCCGCCGGCGAGCGCGAGTTCCACCACGCCGGCGAGGAGCACGGCGAGCCCGTCCACGTCGTCGCCCGCGAGGTGAAGTTCGACAAGGACCAGATCGTCGTCCCGGCCGAGGAGCACGTCCGCATCGAGTTCGTGAACGAGGACGTCGACGTGTTCCACAACGTCGCCGTGTACGAGAGCGAGGCGCCCGACGCCGCCCCCATCTTCAACGGCGAGGGCTTCCCCGGCGAGGACGAGCGCGTCTACGAGTTCGAGACTCCCGAGCCGGGCACCTACTTCTTCGTCTGCGACTTCCACCCGAACATGAAGGGCTCCTTCGTCACCGAGGCGAAGTGATGGCCGCTCCCACCGCCGTCCCGTTGCCCCGCGTCCGGCGTGCCCGTGTACCGCGGCGCGCCCTCGCCGCCGCTGCGGCGGTGGCGACCCTGGCCGTCGCCGTCGGCGCCGGGCTCACCGGCGGGGGGCAGGACGCGGCAGCGCCCGCGCTGGTCGGCTCGGTCGCCCCCCCGTTCTCGCTGGAGGACGTCCGCTCGACCGGCCCGGCCGTCGAGCTGCCCGCCGGCAGGCCGGTGGTCGTCAACTTCTTCGCCTCGTGGTGCGTCCCCTGCCGCGAGGAGCTGCCCGCGCTGGAGCAGGCGTCGCGGCAGGCCGCCGGTTCGGTGGCGTTCGTCGGCGTGGACGTGAACGACTCACGCTCGAAGGCCGTCGAGCTGCTGGCCGCCACCGGCGTCACCTTCCCCGCCGGCTACGACCCGGACCGGGCCGTGGCGACGGACTACCGCCTCCGCGGCATGCCCACCACCGTGTTCGTCGACGCCCGCGGGCGGGTGGCGGACGTGGCCCACGGCCGCCTGTCGGCCGCCGATCTCGACCGTCGACTGGCCCGCCTGACGGGCCGATCCGGAGTTGGCACATCGTGAGCAGATGCGACAGGGTGACACCGTGACGCGGCGCCGGCAGCCGGCGGGGAGGCGATGGCCGGTCGTCGTGACCGCCGTCGGGCTCACCCTGGTGCTCGGCGCGTGCGGGGGCGGCGACGACCTCCCCCAGGACGCCCTCGACCCCCAGGGGCCCTACGCCCGCCAGGTCCACAACCTGGCCAAGCCGGTGTTCATCATCGCCGGCGTCGTCTTCGTCCTCGTCCAGGCGCTGGTCATCTACTCCGCCGTGAAGTTCCGCCGCCGGTCCGAGGACGAGGCGCCCGTCCAGGTCCACGGCAACATCCGCATGGAGCTGACCTGGACCATCATCCCGGCCGCCGTCCTCGCCGTGGTCGGCGTCCTGACCGTGGGCAACATCGTCGACCTCGACCGGGTCCCCAAGGGCGACGTCCTGAACGTCACCGTCATCGGGCACCAGTGGTGGTGGGAGTACGACTACACCGACCACGACGTCACCACGGCCAACGAGCTGCACATCCCGACCGGGCGGCCGGTGGCCGTCAAGCTCGAGTCGGTGGACGTCATCCACAGCTTCTGGCCGCCCAAGCTGGCGGGCAAGCTGGACGCCATCCCGAACCGCACCAACCACCTGACGCTCCAGGCCGACGAGCCGGGGACGTACTACGGGCAGTGCGCCGAGTTCTGCGGCATCTCCCACGCCGACATGCGCCTGCGCGTCGTCGCCCACGAGCCGGCCGAGTTCGAGGAGTGGCTGGAGTCCAACGCCGAGGAGGCGGCCCGCCCGGACGAGAAGACGCAGCCCGAGGCCGCCGCCGGCGCCGCCCTGTTCCGCGCCAAGGGGTGCGCCAGCTGCCACACCGTCAAGGGGTTCTCGGCCGGCGAGCTCGGCCCCGACCTCACCCACCTCCAGCAGCGCAAGGTGTTCGCGGGGGCGATCTTCGACCTCAACCCCGCCAACCTCCGCGCCTGGCTCCGCGACCCCCCCGCCGAGAAGCCCGGGGCGCTGATGCCGAACCTCGACCTCACCGAAGAGGAGATCACCGATCTCATCGCCTACCTGGAGACGCTGAAGTGACCGCCCAGAACCCCGGAGCGCCGAGATGACCACCGTCCTGGAGCCCACCTCGGTCCCCGAGGTCGCCACCCGCGCGGACACCGGCCTCCTCCGCCGGCCCACCGACCCCAAGGGCGTGTGGTCGTGGATGACCACGGTGGACCACAAGCGCATCGGGATCCTCTACGGCGTCACCGCCTTCGTCTTCTTCATCCTGGGCGGCATCGAGGCCCTGCTCATGCGCCTCCAGCTGGCCAAGCCGAACGGCACCGTCCTGTCGGCGGACGCCTACAACCAGCTCTTCACCATGCACGGCACGACGATGGTCTTCCTGGTCGTCATGCCGATGTCGGCGGCGTTCTTCAACTTCCTGGTGCCGCTGCAGATCGGCGCCCGCGACGTCGCCTTCCCCCGCCTGAACGCCTTCAGCTACTGGCTCTTCCTGTTCGGCGGCCTCTTCATGTACTCGAGCTTCTTCCTCGGGGGCGCTCCCAACGGCGGGTGGTTCGGCTACGCCCCCAACACCAGCATCACCTTCTCGCCGGGCCACAACATCGACTACTGGGTGTTCGGCCTGCAGATCCTGGGCATCGCCTCCACCGTCGGCTCCGTGAACCTGATCGTCACCATGCTGAACATGCGCGCCCCGGGGATGACCCTCATGCGCATGCCGGTGTTCACGTGGATGACGCTCGTCTCGTCGTTCCTCATCCTGTTCGCCATGCCGGTCATCACGGTGGCCCTGTTCCTGCTCATGTTCGACCGCAACTTCGGGGCCAACTTCTTCAACCCGGCGGCCGGCGGGGACCCACTCCTGTGGCAGCACCTGTTCTGGTTGTTCGGCCATCCAGAGGTGTACATCCTCATCCTGCCCGCCATGGGCATGGTGTCGGAGATCCTGCCGGTGTTCGCCCGCAAGCCCCTCTTCGGCTACCCGGTCATCGTCTTCTCCGGCATCGCCATCGGGTTCATGGGCTGGGGCGTCTGGGTCCACCACATGTTCGCCGTGGGCCTGGGCCCGGTGGCGGTCTCCGCCTTCTCCATATCGACGATGTTCATCGCCGTGCCCACGGGCGTGAAGATCTTCAACTGGCTGGGGACGGTGTGGAAGGGCTCGCTCAAGTTCTCCACCCCGATGCTCTTCGCCATGGGCTTCGTGGCCATGTTCACCATCGGCGGCCTCTCGGGCGTCACCCACTCCGTCTCTCCACACGACCGCCAGCAGACCGACACGTACTACGTGGTCGCCCACTTCCACTACGTGCTGTTCGGCGGCGCCCTGTTCGGGATCATGGGCGGCATCTACTACTGGTGGCCCAAGGTCTTCGGCTTCCAGCTGAACGAGCGGCTCGGGAAGCTCAACTTCTGGACGTGGTTCGTCGGCTTCAACCTCACCTTCGCGCCGATGCACTGGATGGGGCTCCAGGGCATGCCCCGGCGCATCTACACCTACGACGAGAGCCTGGGCCTCGACTTCCTCAACATGCTGGCGACGGTCGGGTCGTTCGTGATCGCCTTCTCGACGCTGGTCTTCATCTACAACATCCGCTGGTCGGCCAAGCACCGGACCGGGCTCACGGCCCCCGACGACCCGTGGGACGCCCGAACCCTCGAGTGGGCGACGACGTCGCCGCCGCCCGACTACAACTTCGCCACGCAGCCGGTCGCCCACGCCGTGGACACGCTGTGGCACGAGAAGTACGCGGAGGACGAGGAGGGCCGGCCCGTGCGGCGCACGCCGGCCGAACGGGAGACGGCCTCCACGGCGGTGGCGGTCGCCGACGGCGAGGGCGGCGACCGCGCCGCGCCCGCTCGCGTCCCCACCGCCGCCGAGCTCGGCATCCACATGCCGTCGCCCAGCTACTACCCGATCATCGCCGCCCTCGCCATCCCGGTCATCTGCTACGGGATGGTCTACGGGCGCGACTCCGGCAGCAACTACGCCGTCGCCGTCCTCGGGGCCCTCCTCTTCCTGGGCGCCATCTACGCATGGGGGCTGGAGCCGTCGGCCGAGCCCCACGACGACCACGACGACCACGGTGACGACCAGCAGCCGGTGCTCGTCGGCGGCGGTGCGGCCGAGCTCGAGGCGGGCGCCGACGCGCCGGCCGACGGCGGGGAGCCGCGCTCCGGGAACGGCACCGGCGCCGGCAACGGTGACGGTGACGCGACGTCCTCCGGGAGCGGCGCCGGCGACGGCGACGGGAAGGAGGGCTGATGGCGACCGCGGAGGTCTCCGCCGCCCACCCGCCGGCTGCCGGCGAGGGTCACGGCGACGGGCACGCCCACGTCACCAACACGGGTCTCTCCAACGAGAAGCTCGCCATGTGGGCGTTCCTCGGGTCCGAGTGCCTGCTCTTCGGCGCCCTCATCTCGGCGTACTTCCTCTACCGCGGCCGCAGCGCCTCGGGCCCCACCCCCGAGGACATCTACGACATCCCCTACACGTCCGTGAGCTCGTTCGTCCTGCTCATGAGCTCGCTCACCATGGTGCTGGCCCTCGCCGCCATCCAGCGGGGCGACCACCGGCGGCTGCGGGTGTGGCTCATGGCCACCGCCCTGCTGGGCGCCAGCTTCATCGCCGGCCAGGTCTACGAGTTCACCTCGTTCATCCGTGAGGGGCTCACCATCCGCACCAACCTGTTCGGAAGCAGCTTCTACGTGCTGACCGGGTTCCACGGCGTCCACGTCACCCTCGGCATCGTCATGCTGCTGTCCCTGTGGAACCTGTCGATGCGGGGCAAGCTGCCCCAGTCCCGGTCCGAGGTCGTCGAGATCGCCGGCCTCTACTGGCACTTCGTCGACGTGGTGTGGATCGTGATCTTCACCGTCATCTACCTGATCCCGAGCTAGGAACCGGATGAGGAGCGCGTCATGAGCACCGGTGCGGCGCAGGCCGACCACGAGGTGGAGCCGGCGGGCGACCACGACGACCACGCCGGGCACCCCGACGAGGCGAAGTACATCAAGATCGCCCTGATCCTCGCCGCCGTCACCGCCGTCGAGGTCGCCCTCTTCTACTGGAGCTTCTCCAACGAGGCGGCGAACAACGCCGTCCTGCTCGTGCTGGCGGCCGTCAAGTTCGTCATCGTGGCCGCCTACTTCATGCACCTCAAGTTCGACAACAAGCTCCTGCGCCGCCTGTTCATCACCGGGTTCGTCCTGGCGGCGTTCTGCTACATCGCCTACCTGCTGACCCTCGGGGTCTTCCTCTGATCATGCTGGCCCATGCCGGGCTCTCGGGGTGGGAGTGGCACGCCCACGCCGACGTGTGGGCTCTGGTGGCCGGGCTGGGCACGCTGTACTGGCTGGCGCTCACCCGCCTCGGGCCCAGGCACGTCGGGCCGGGCCGGCCGGTCGCCTCCCGCCGCCAGGTCACCCAGTTCTGCCTCGGCCTCGGCGCCCTGTGGCTCCACGCCGACTGGCCGATCCACGACATCGGCGAGCACTACCTGTTCAGCGTGCACATGTTCCAGCACATCGGCTTCACCCTGGTGGCGGCGCCGCTGCTGATCCTCGGCCTCCCGTCGTGGCTGCTGCGGTGGATGGCCCGTGGCGCCGCCGTGCGCTTCTTGATGACCAGGCTGGCCCGGCCGCTGCCGGCGGCGGTGACCTTCAACGTGGTGACGGTCCTCACCCACTGGCCGGTGGTCGTCGAGGCGTCCGTGCGCAACCACCCCCTGCACTTCCTCGTGCACGTGGTGATCTTCACCAGCGCACTGCTCATGTGGTTCCCGGTGCTCAACTCGCTCCCCGAGTTCCCCCGGCTCTCGCCCGGGGCACGGATGGTCTACGTCTTCCTCCAGTCGGTCATCCCCACCATCCCGGCGTCCTTCCTCACCTTCGGCGAGGGCCTGCTCTACCCGTTCTACGGCGAGGCGCCCCGGCCGTTCGCCATGTCCGCCCTCGAGGACCAGCGCCTGGCCGGCGCCATGATGAAGATCTACGCCGGGCTGCTGCTGTGGTCGGTGATCGTCGTGATCTTCTTCCGCTGGTACGCGCGGGACCAGAGGGAGGCGGGTGACGGCGTGCTCACGTGGGCCGACGTCGAGCGCGAGCTGGCCCGCACCGAGCCGGCCCCGGTCGAGCCGGCACCTCCCGCCCCGGGCCCGTGACCGGGCGCCGGCGGGCGGCCCTCGTCGCCGCCGGGGCGCTCGCGGTGGTGGTGCTGGCGCTGCTCGCCCTGCGCCCGGCGGGCGACGACCCGGCGCCGGCCGGCGCCGCGCCGGCGTTCGAGACGGTCGACCTGGAGGGGCGGACCGTCCGCCTGTCCGACCACCGGGGCGAGCCCGTCCTCGTCAACTTCTGGGCGTCGTGGTGCGTCCCGTGCCGCAAGGAGTTCCCCCTGCTCAAGGCGGTGCACGGCAGGGGGGCGACCCTCCTCGGGGTGGTCTTCGAGGACACGGCCGACGCGGCGCGGGACTTCATGCGCGACCAGGGGGCGACGTGGCCCGCCCTCGAGGACCCGGGCGGGCGCATCGCCGAGTCGTACGACGTCGGGTTCCGGCCCGGCCTGCCGGTGACCGTGGCGGTCGACCGCGCCGGCGTGCTGGTGGAGCGCCACGTCGGCGAGCTGCGGCGCGAGGACGTGGACCGGCTGGTGCGAGCGGCGTCGGGCGGGTAGGGACGGGCCGTGGACGAGGTCCCCGACGAGGAGATCGCGCAGGCCGAGCACGACCCGGCGTCGTCCGGCCACGACCACCGGGGCATCACCGCCGAGGACGGCACGCTGGCCGAGCACCTCGCCGTGGTCCACGGGCTGGACGTGCCGCCGGCCGTCAGCCCCACGACCGCCGAGGGTCTCCACGACCGCCTCCACGACTCGTCCAAGGCGGCCGACGGCTGAGCCGGTCTCCCCGCCGTCGTGTCGCCCGGGTGGCCGTGGCGTGGGCGGTGGCGTCGGCGCTCAGCGGGGCACCGTCCACCGCCTGGGCCGTGGCGACGGGACGCGACCCGCTGGAGGCGGCCCGGGCCGCCGGCGCTCCTCTGGTCGCGATCACGCGCCAGCACCTGGCGCGCCGGCGCGAACTGAACGAGTGCGCCGCCGGCCTGGTCGTCCACCTGGCCGTGTCGGCGTTCTGGACGGCCGTCCTGGCCGTCGTCCTGCGCCCCCGGGGCCGCCTGGCCGGCGCCCTGGGCGGCGCCGCCGCCGGGCTCGGGATCGCCGCCCTCGACCTCGGCGTGGTGGCCCGTCGGTTGCCCGCCGTGCGCGCCCTCCCCCAGGCCCCGCAGTGGGCCGACCACGTGGCGTTCGGGGCGCCGGCCGGCGCCGTCCTGGGCGGGGGCCGCGGCCGCCGGCACAGCCGCCACCCGTAGGATCGGCGGCCGTGCTGCCCCGTCCCGAGCCCCTGCCCGCCGGCCCCGGCCAGGAGTCGGTGTGGGACTACCCGCGCCCGCCCCGGGTCGAGCCGTTCTCCCGCCAGGTCGAGGTGATCTTCGCCGGGGAGACCATCGCGGTGACGCTGGCCGCCCTGCGCGTGCTGGAGACGAGCCACCCGCCCGTGTACTACCTGCCGCCCGATTCCGTGTTCCCGGGGGCCGTCGTCCCCAACGGCCGGACGAGCTGGTGCGAGTTCAAGGGCACGGCGTCGTACCTCGACGCCCGCTGGAAGGGCCGGACGTCGGCCGATGCGGCCTGGACGTACCTCGACCCGTCGCCCGGCTACGAGGCGCTGGCCGGGTACGTGGCGTTCTACCCGGCCCGGGTCGACGTCTGCCTCGTCGAGCTCCAGCCGGTGGAGCCCCAGCCGGGCCGGTTCTACGGCGGCTGGGTGACCCCCGACGTGGTGGGGCCGTTCAAGGGCGCGCCGGGCTCCGAGGGCTGGTGAGCCGACCGCCGGCCTGACCGCCGGCGATGCCCGGTACCGGCCGGGACTCCCGCCTCCCGGCAGGTGCGGCAGCGGCCGCCCAGGGCGAAGTGGTCGAGGTCGAGCTCGAAGCCGTAGCGCTCGTCGACGGCGGCGACCAGCCCGGCGAACAGCTCGTCGGGCGCCTCGACGACGGCGCCGCAGGCGTCGCAGTGGAGGTGCTGGTGGGCGTCGCCGGGGACGTGGTACACGGCCCGGCCGTGGCCGAGGTGGACATGGTCGACGACGCCGAGCGTGCTCAGCCGGTCGAGCGTCCGGTACACGGTCGACTCGTGGACCTCGGGGTGCCTCGCCCGTACGAGGGCGGCCAGCTCCTCGGCGGTCACGTGGGGCCCGTTGGCCACCAGCGACTCCACGATGGCCCGGCGCGGCACGGTGATGCGGACGCCGTTGGCGCGCAGGACGTGCAACAGGGCGCCCAGCCGATCCTCCACCGTGCCAGGCTACCGGAGAAATTCTTGCGAGCTGCACGCAGGTACGAGCTGGTTGCCGGTACCATGGGAACCCGTGCCGGGAACGATTCGTCGCCGACGCCTGCGGCGGATTTCCACCACCGCAGCCGTGGTCTGCCTGGCCGCCCTCGTCGCGTGCGGAGGCGACGGGACGGCCGCCGGCGGGGCCGGAGCGGGCGGGCGCCTGAAGATCGCGACCTCGGTGGCCCCGATCACCAGCATCGTGGCCAACGTCGCCGGCGACCGCGCCGACGTCACCGGCATCGTGCCGGAGGGCGCCGACTCGCACACGTTCGAACCGAAGCCCAGCGCGGCCGAGCTCCTGGCGACCGCCGACGTGGTGTTCCTCAACGGCCTGTCCCTCGAGGAGCCCCTGCGCCGGTTGGCCGAGTCGTCGGTGCGCGAAGGCGCCGAGGTGGTCGAGCTGGGCACGCGGGTGCTCCCCGAGGAGGACTACATCTTCGACTTCTCGTTCCCCGCCGAGGAGGGCCGGCCCAACCCCCACCTGTGGACCGATCCCCGGTACGGGGCGGAGTACGCGGCCCTCGTGGGGGACACCCTGGCCGGCCGCGACCCGGCCAACGCCGACTACTACCGGCGCAACGTGGCCGCCTTCACGGCCGCCGTCGACCGCCTCGACGAGGCCATGCGGGAGGCATTCGCCACCGTGGCGCCCGAACGGCGCAGACTGCTGACCTACCACGACGCCTACGCCCATTTCGCCCGGACCTACGGGTGGGAGGTGATCGGTGCCATCCAGGTCTCGGACTTCGAGGACCCCTCGCCGAGGGAGGTGGCGCGGTTGATCGACCAGGTCCGGTCCTCGGGCGTGCCCGCCGTCTTCGGGAGCGAGGTGTTCCCCAGCACCGTCCTCGAGCAGATCGGGAAGGAGACGGGCGTCGCCTACGTCGACACCCTGCGCGACGACGACCTGCCCGGCGAGCCGGGCGATCCCGGCCACTCGTGGCTGGGGCTGCTGCGCTTCGACTACGTGACCGTCACCCGGGCCCTCGGCGGCGACCCCGCCCCGCTGGAGGCCCTCGACGTCTCCGACGTCGCTCCCGACCGGGCGACCTACCCTCAATGACCGCCGCCGCCGCCCCGCCCCTCGTCGAGCTGCGCCGCGTCTCCTGCCGGTACGGGCACGAGCCGGTGCTGGTCGACGTCGACCTGTCGGTGGCCCAAGGCCAGTTCACGGGGGTGGTGGGGCCGTCCGGCTCGGGCAAGACCACGCTCCTGCGCGCCGTCCTCGGCTCGGTGGCGCCCGTCTCCGGCACCGTCGTCCGCCGCCCGGGCCTGCGCGTCGCCTACGTGCCCCAGGTCGACACGGTGAGCTGGCGCTTCCCGGTGACGGTGCGGGAGTGCGTGCTGATGGGCCGTACGTCGGGCCGGCCCCTGCCGTGGCCCAGTGCCCCGGAGCGGGCCGAGGTGGCCCGGGTCCTCGAACGGCTGGAGCTCGACGGGCTGGCCGACCGTCACATCGGCGCCCTCTCCGGCGGCCAGCAGCAGCGCATGTTCGTCGCCCGGGCCCTGGTCCAGCGGCCGGAGCTGCTCCTGCTGGACGAGCCGACCTCGGGTGTGGACGTGCGGACCCGCCACGAGGTCCTCCACCTCCTCGACGAGCTCAACGGCGACGGCCTAGCCGTCGTCCTCACGACCCACGACCTCAACGGCATCGCCGCCCACCTGCCCCACCTGGTGTGCCTGAACCGGGAGGTGGTGGGCGCCGGTCCCCCCCGAGAGGTGCTCACCCGCCCCATCCTGGAACGGACCTACGGCGCCGGTCTGGACGTGCTCGAGCACGGCGGCATGCCCGTCGTCGTCGACCAGCTCCGGGGCGCCGACGTCCTCCGCATGCGGCGGGCGTCGGGATCGTGACGGCCTGATGGGCGACCTGCTCCGGCCGTTCGAGTTCGAGTTCTTCCGCAACGGCCTGGCCGTCGCCGTGCTCGCCGGCGCCCTGTGCGGGCTGGTCGGCGTGTACGTGGTGCTGAAGGGGATGAGCTACATCGGCCACGGCCTGTCGCACGCCATCTTCGGGGGGTTCGCGGCGAGCGCCCTGCTGGGGGTGAACCTCCTGCTCGGGGCGGGGGCGTGGGGCGTGGCGTCGGCCCTGATGATCAACGGGGTCACCCGGCGGCGGGTCATCGGCTCCGACGCCGCCATCGGTGTGGTCACGACCGCCTCGTTCGCCCTCGGACTGGCCCTGTTCGCGGTGTTCGGGCGCCGGGGGCGCAGCTTCGACGCCGCGCTGTTCGGGAGCATCCTCGGCGTCTCCGTGGCCGACGTCGTGGTGGTCGGCCTCGTCACCGCCTTCGCCGCCGGGGTGGTGTTCTTCGCCTACCGGCCCCTGCTGTTCACCACGTTCGACCCCGAGGTGGCCGAGGCGTCGGGCGTGCGCACGGCCCGCCTCGACGCCCTGCTCATGCTCGTGCTCGCCCTCGCCATCGTGGCCACCATGCAGGTGCTGGGCGTCACCCTGATCGCCGCCACGCTGGTGATCCCGCCGACGGTGGCCCGGATGCTCACCAACTCGTTCTCCCGGATGCTCGTCCTGTCGACGGCCATCGGGGCGACGTGCGGGTTCGTCGGGATGAACCTCAGCTATCACCTCGACATCCAGTCCGGGCCCACCATCGTGCTGGTGGGCGCCGCCGTGTTCGCGGTGGTGTTCGCGGTCACCGGCCCGCGGGGCCGCCGCCGCGCCGCCATGCCGGACCACGCGCCCGCACCGGCCGGGCCCACGCTGCATTCGTAGAGCGGGGGGCGCCACTGCCGGAGGCGGCCGCTGCCCTCGGCCTTCCGCGGGCCCGGTGGGACCCGCCGTCGGGCGAGTCGCTCGACCCGGAGTGGATCACCTGGACCCGAGCGTCGCGGGGTACGCAGTGGCGAGGGCGCGCCGTCTGGCGGGGAGCGGAACGGTCCAGGGCGACCGGCGCTCCGGGTCCTCACTCCCAGCGGAAGGTGGCCGCCGCGGCCGCCGGCGCGGCCACCGCCCACGCCGCCAGCACCGCCCACGCCCTTCCCGGCACCGACGCGCCGGCGGCCAGGGCCCCGTGCAGGGCGTCGGACAGGGCGGCGGCGGGCAGGGCCCGGGCGACGACCCCGAGCGCGGCGGGGAGGCGGTCGACGGGCACGACCATGCCCCCGAGGAGCAGCAGCACGAGGTAGGCGCCGTTGGCCGCGGCCAGGGTCGTCATGGCCGGCAGCGTCCCCGCCATCAGGAGCCCGGCACCGGCGAACCCGACCGTGGCGAGGAGCACGGCCACCAGTGCGAGCAGGGCGTCGCCCCCGGGGCTCCATCCGAGGGCGAGGGCGACGGGGAGCAGGACGGCGACCTGGACGGCCTCGACGGCCAGGACGGCTGCCGTCTTGGCGGCCAGCAGCTCGCCCCGCCGCAGCGGCGTGGTGCCCAGGCGCTTGAGCACGAGGTACTCGCGCTCGAAGCCGGTGGCGATGGCCAGCCCGACCATGGCGGTCGACATCACGGCCAGGGCCAGGATGCCGGGGGCGAGGAAGTCAACGGGGTCGTCGGTGCCCGTCGGGAGCACGTCGACGACCGAGAAGAACACGAGCAGCAGCACGGGGATGCCGAGGGCGAGCAGGACGGACTCGCCCCGGCGCAGGGTCATCACCAGCTCGGCCCGAGCGTGGGCGGCCAGCCGCCGGAGCGTGCCGCCCTGCTCCGGCGGCGGCGGGACGTCGTCGGTCGCCGCCCCGTCCACCGGCGCGGCCGCCACCGCTTCCGGTGCCGGCACCGCCGGCGACGCGCCGGGCCCGGTGAGGCCGAGGAACACCTCCTCGAGCGTCGGGCGACCGGTGTGCAGCTCGCCCAGGGCCAGGTCGTGCTCGGCCAGCCAGGCGGTGAGGCGGGCGACGGCGGCCGGGGTGGGCTCGGCGTCGGCCCGGTAGTCGCCCGGCCGCTCCTCCGTCACCGGCGCGCCGAGGGCGGCGCCGAGGGACGCCGCGTCGAGCCCGGCGGGGGCGGCGAAGCGGATGACCCGCCGGTCGCCCATCGAGGAGGCGAGCTGGGCGGGGGTGCCCGCCGCCACCACCCGGCCGCCATCGACGATCACCACCCGATCGGCCAGGCGCTCCGCCTCGTCCAGCTCGTGGGTGGCGAGCAGGACGCAGGCGCCCCGGTCCCGGAGGCCGGCGATCACCGCCCTGATGGCCCGGCGGCCGGCCGGGTCGACGCCGGCGGTGGGCTCGTCGAGGAAGGCGACCGACGGCTTCCCGACCAGGGCGAGAGCGAGCGAGAGCCGCTGCTGCTCGCCTCCCGACAGTCGCCGCCAACGGGTCCGCGCCACCGAGGTCAGGCCGACCCGCTCCAGCAGGGCCTCCGGGCCCTCGGGGTCGGCGTGGTACGACGCGAACAGGCGGACGACGTCCAGCGCTCCCATGGCGGGGTAGACGCCGCCCCGCTGGAGCATCACGCCGATGGACGGGGCGAGTGCCGCCCGCTGCGACCGCGGGTCGAGGCCGAGGACGCGCACCCGTCCCGACGCCGGCCGGCGGTACCCTTCGAGCGCCTCGATGGTGGACGTCTTGCCGGCGCCGTTGGGCCCGAGCAGGGCGACCACCTCGCCCGCCGACGCCGTGAAGGACACGCCGTCGACCGCCACCAGGTCGCCGTACCGGACCACCAGGTCGGAAACGTCGACGGCCGGCATGGCGGCGCACGCTACCGTTCGGCCCTCATGATCGACGTCCGCCGGCTGCGCACCGAGCTCGACGAGGTGAAGGCGGCACTGGCCCGCAAGGGCGTCGACGCCGCGGAGGTGGACCGGGCCGCCGCCCTCGACGTGCGCCGCCGCCAGCTGGCCGGTCGTCGCGACGAGGTGCGGGCCGCCGTCAAGGCGCTCTCGCACCAGGTGGGCCGCGCCCGGCGGGACGGTGACGCCGGCGCGGCCGACAAGGCGGCCGCCGAGAGCCGGGCGCTGGGCGAGGAGGCGGGCGCCCTCGAGGCGGAGACGAGCGCCGTCGAGGCGGAGTTGCACGACCTGCTCCTGCGCATCCCGAACACGCCGGCGCCCGATGCGCCCGACGGCGCCTCGGCCGAGGACAACGTGGTGGTGCGGGTCGAGGGCCACGACCCCGACCGCTTCCAGCCCCACCAGCGCGTCCCCCACTGGGAGATCGGCGCCCACCTCGGCATCCTCGACCTGGAGCGGGGCGCCCGCATCTCGGGGTCGATGTTCGTCGTCTACCGGGGCGCCGGGGCCACGCTCGTGCGGGCCCTGTGCCAGCTCGGCCTGGACCGCAACGCCGACGCCTTCGAGGAGATCCGCCCGCCCACGCTCGTCCGCACCGACACGCTGACGGCCACCGGCCAGCTGCCCAGGTTCGCCGACGAGGCGTACCACCTCGAGCGCGACGACCTGTGGGCCATCCCCACGGCCGAGGTGCCGCTCACGTCGCTCGGCCGCGACGAGTTGTTCGACCAGTCGGCCCTGCCCGTGCGGCTGATGGCCCACACCACCTGCTACCGGCGGGAGGCGGGTTCGGCAGGCCGGGACACCCGCGGCCTGCTTCGCGTCCACGAGTTCGACAAGGTGGAGATCCTCGCCTTCTCCACGCCCGAGCAGGCCGAGGCCGTCCACCTGGAGCTGCTGTCCCGGGCGGAGCGGGTGCTCCAGGAGCTCGGCCTCGGCTACCGGGTGGTCGACATCTGCACCGGCGACCTGGGCCAGTCGCACGCCCGCGCCTTCGACCTGGAGGTGTACTCACCGGGCGTCGACCAGTGGCTGGAGGTGTCGTCGGTCTCGTGGTTCAGCGACTACCAGGCCCGGAGGGCGAACATCCGGTTCCGCCCGGCCGACGGCCGGGGGACCGCCTTCGTCCACACGCTGAACGGCTCGGCGCTGGCCGTCCCCCGGGTCTGGGCGGCCGTGGTGGAGACCAACCGCAGGCCCGACGGCTCGGTCCGCCTCCCCGACGTGCTGGCGCCCTACCTGCGCGGCCAGCAGGTGATCCCCGCGCCCGGCTGATCGCGGCGGCCCCCGTCCCGGGAACGCCGGGGCGGCTCCGGTAGCGTCCGTCCGGTGGCGCACGTGCACGACGTCCCGCCTCCCGAGGGCCCCCTGCTGCTCAGCCACCGGGTGCTCCTCGGCGTCGTCGCCGTGGCCGCCGTGGTGACCTTCGTGGCGGCGGCGGTCCTGTGGCCGAGCGGGCGGGACACCGGCGTGGCCCGCTTCCTCGGGCCCGCCGCCGACCTCGTGTCCGCCACCGCCGAGCAGGTCGAGGTGAAGCCGTGCTTCGGCACCGGCGCCGCCGAGGGCGTGCGGTGCCGGGAGGTGACGGTCGTGCCGTCGGAGGGGCCCGACGAGGGGACGGCCGTCGTCCTCCAGGTGGCGGAGGGGCCGGGGTCGCCGCCCGTCGAGGAAGGGGACCGGGTCGTCCTGGGGTTCACGGCCGACGCCCCGCCGGGGAGCCAGTACTACCTGGCCGACTTCCAACGGAAGACGCCGATGGTCCTCCTGGTCCTCCTCTTCGCCGTCGCCGTGGTCGTCCTCGGCCGCATGCGGGGCCTGCGGGCGCTGCTGGGCCTGGGCTTCACCCTCGTGCTGCTGGTGACGTTCCTCATCCCGGCCGTCCTCGAGGGGGAGAGCCCGGTGGCGGTGGCCGTGGTGGCGGCGTCGGCGATCCTGCTGGTCAACCTGTACCTGGCCCACGGCCCGAGCCTGGCCACCACGACGGCCGTGGTGGGGACGTTGGCGAGCCTGGCGCTCATCGGCCTGCTGGCCGTCGCCTTCGTCGGCGCCACCCACCTGACCGGCATGGGCTCGGAGGAGGCCTCGTTCCTCCAGGCCGCGTCGGGGCGGGTGAACCTGGAGGGGCTGCTCCTCGGCGGCATCATCATCGGCTCCCTCGGCGTGCTCGACGACGTCACCGTCACCCAGGCGTCGGCGGTCTGGGAGCTGCACGCCGCCAACCCCACCCTGGGCCCGGCCGGCCTGTACCGTTCGGCGCTGCGCATCGGGCGCGACCACGTGGCGTCGACGGTCAACACGCTGGTCCTCGCCTACGCCGGCGCCTCCCTCCCGCTCCTCATCCTCCTGGTCGAGGCCAACCGCCGGGTGGCCGACGTCCTCACCGGCGAGGTGGTCGCCGCCGAGATCGTGCGCACGCTCGTCGGCAGCGTCGGGCTCGTGGCGTCGGTGCCCATCACCACCGCGCTGGCGGCGCTCGTCGCCGGCGGCGGCCCCTGGCACCGACCACCGGCCGCCGACGCCCTCGAGCCTCCGGCATAATGGGAACGATTCCCATGAACGGCTCCTCCCAGCCCGTCCTCGAGGCCGAGGCCCTTTCGTTCGCCTACGGCCCCGAGGCGGTCCTCGACGGGGTCGACCTGGCCGTGGCGCCCGGCGAGTTCGTGGCCCTGGTGGGGCCCAACGGATCGGGCAAGTCGACGCTCCTGCGCTGCCTGCTCGGGCTGCTGGCGCCCTCGTCGGGGGCGGTCCGCCTGTTCGGGGCCGAGCCGGGCCGGCTCACCGACCGCTGGCGGCTCGGCTACGTCCCCCAGACGGCGGCGGTGGCGCGCGAGCTGCCGGCGACCGTCGAGGAGGTCGTCGGCGCCGGGCGGCTGGCGAGGTCGGGCTGGCGCCGGCGCTTCCGGGAGGAGGACCGGGCCGAGATCGAGCACGCCATGTCGGCCGTCGCCCTGCTCGAGCACCGGGGCCGTCGGGTCAGCGAGCTCTCGGGCGGGCAGCTCCAGCGGGCGTTCATCGCCAAGGCGCTGGCCGGCCAGCCCGAGCTGCTGGTGCTGGACGAGCCGGTCGCCGGCATCGACGCCGAGTCGCAGCACCGGTTCCGCGACTCGCTGGTCCACCTGGTGGAGGAGCACGCGGCCGCCGTGCTGCTGGTGTCCCACGAGCTGGGCGCGGTGGCCGACGACCTCGACCGCGTGGTGGTCATGCGCCGCGGCCACGTGTACTTCGACGGTCCCCCCGCCGACCTGGCGGCCACCGGCGTCAGCCTCGGCGTCCACCAGGACGACCTGCCGCTGTGGCTGGAGGGCCTGGTCCGTCCCGAGAACGGTAGCGACGGCACGGACCGCCCGGGCCCCGTGGGGCGCTAGCGTCGACCGTCGATGACGACGGCGCAGACGGTGTTCGCCATCGCCCTGGGCGCCGTCACGTTGCTGATCACCGCCTTCGCCGTGTACGTGGTGTCGTCGACCATGTGGTCGGGGCGTTGGCTGCGCAGGAGGAGGCGACGGTGACCGACCAGCGGGGCAGCGTCTACCAGGGCCGTTCGGGCCAGTGGGCGTTCCTCACCCATCGCATCACCGGGTTCCTCGTCTTCTTCTTCCTCCTCCTGCACATCGTCGACGTGGCCCTGGTCGCCCGGCCGCACCTGTACGACGAGGTGCACGAGCTGTACGGCAACGTGATGCTGCGGCTGTTCGAGGTCGGGCTGCTGTTCGCCCTCGTGTACCACTCCCTGAACGGGCTGCGGGTGGTGATGCTCGACTTCTTCCCGGGCAGCATCCGCAACGAGAGGCGCATGCTCAGGGCCGTCGTCGTGCTGAGCGTCCTCCTCACCGTCGTCGGCGGCTACGTCATCCTGAAGCCGTTCATCGACGGGCGGATCCTGTGACCGCGCCCACCACCGAGCGGCCGCCGCAGGCACCCGAGGGCGGGACCCGGGGCCAGCCGTTCGGGCGGCGGCCGCGGCCGAACTTCGAGACGTGGTCGTGGTTCTTCATGCGGATATCGGGCCTGGCCCTGCTGTTCCTGGCCCTCGTCCACTTCGCCCTCACCCACATCGTCAACGACGTCGTGGAGACCGATCACCGCTTCGTCGCCCAGCGCTGGGACAACCCGCTGTGGCGGCTGTTCGACTGGGCCCTGCTGGTGCTGGCGCTGCTCCACGGGCTGAACGGGCTGCGGTGGATCATCGACGACTACGTGCGCACGCCCGCCCGCCGGGCGGTGGTGAAGGCCGTGCTGTACTCCCTGTCGTTCGGGCTGCTGGGCCTGGGCACGCTGACCATCGTGACGTTCGAGGGGTAGCGTCGGATCCCTATGGCCGACCTCCCCGACCTCGGTGTGCCGTACCGGTACGAGCCGGCCGCAGCCGACGGCGGCCCCACCGCCGGGCTCACCTTGCTGGTCCTCCACGAGGCCGGCGGCGGCGAGAGCTCCCTGGTCGACACCGCCCGGCGCATCGCCCCCGGTGCTGGGATCCTGAGCCCCCGAGGCACGCTGGAGAACGAGGGCGGCGGGTACCGGCACCTGCCGCCGCCGCCCGTCGAGGAGGAGGGCGTCGTCCACGACCCCGACCTGCCCACGCCGCACGAGCAGGCCGTCCACGACTGCACGCCGGGCCTGGCCGCCTTCCTGGCTGCCGCCGCCGACGGCCTCGGCTTCGACGCCGACAACGTCTGCGCCCTGGGTTTCTCGGAGGGTGCCACGGCGGCCGTCGCCCTGTTCTACGACCACCCGAAGGTCCTGCGGGCCGCCATCGTGTTGAGCGCCCGCCAGCCGTTCAGGCCTCCCCGGGGCCGCATCCTCGACAAGCGCGAGATCTTCTGCGCCACCGGGCGTAACGACGAGACGGTCACCATGGACGACTACGAGGAGCTGGTCGAGGGACTGGTCACCGCGGGAGCCGATGTGGAGCTGCACTGGTACGACGCCGGGCACGAGCTGTGCGACCAGGAGGTCGACGATGCCCGCACCTGGGTGGGGAAGCGCCTCGCCGACGACGAGTGACCGGGATCGGCCCGCCATGAGCGACGGCGTCAAGACGCTGGTCGCCGCCGAGCTGGGCGCCGCCCGTCGCCGTTCGCTGGCGATCCTCGACCCCCTCGACGACGACGACCTGAGCCGCCAGCACTCCCGCCTCATGTCACCGCTGGTGTGGGACCTGGCCCACGTCGCCAACTACGAGGAGCTGTGGCTGCTGCGGGCCGCCGCCGCCCACCCGGGCGTCCGCCGGGACGTCGACCACCTCTACGACGCGTTCCGCCACCCCCGCGCCAACCGCCCCGCCCTGCCGCTCCTCCCGCCCGGCGAGGCGCGCGCCTACGCCGCTCGGGTGCGCGACGAGGTGCTGGCCGTGCTGGACCGGACGGAGCTCGACCCCTCGGTCGCCCTGCTGGACCGGGCCTTCGTCTACGGCATGGTGATCCAGCACGAGCACCAGCACGACGAGACGATGCTCGCCACCCGCCAGCTCATGGGCGAGGCGGCCGCCCCGTTGGATGTCCTCCTCCCCCCGGCGACGGGCGCGCCGGCCGGGACGCTGCCCGCCGAGGTGGCGGTCGACGGCGGCACCTACGTCCTCGGCACCGACCTGGAGCCGTGGGCCTACGACAACGAGCGGCCCGCCCACGAGGTCACCGTCGGCCCGTTCCGGATCGACACCACTCCCGTCACGAACGAGCGCTACGCCGAGTTCTTGGCGGCCGGTGGCTACGACGACCCCCGGTGGTGGACGCCGGACGGCTGGGTGTGGCGCATGGAGGCGGGTCTCGAGCACCCGGAGTTCTGGCGTCGAGAGGGCGACGGTGCATGGAGCGTGCTGCGGTTCGGCCGCCGCCTCGACCTGCCCCCGACCGAGCCCGTGCAGCACGTGTGCTGGTACGAGGCCGACGCCTGCGCCCGTTGGATGGGCAAGCGGCTCCCCACCGAGGTGGAGTGGGAGGTGGCGGCCACCACCGGCCCCGGCGGCGCCAAGCGGTGGTGGCCGTGGGGCGAGGCCGCAGCCACCCCGGCGCACGCCAACCTGGGCCAGCGCCACGACGGCCCGTCGCCGGTGGGCGCCTACCCCGAGGGCGCCAGCGGGTGGGGCTGCCACCAGATGATGGGCGACGTGTGGGAGTGGACGTCGTCGGACTTCGCCGCCTACCCCGGCTTCGCCCCGTTCCCGTACCGCGAGTACTCCGAGGTGTTCTTCGGGAGCGACCACAAGGTGCTGCGGGGAGGGTCATGGGCGACGGCGCCTTCCGCCGTGCGCGGGACGTTCCGCAACTGGGACCTCCCGGTCCGCCGCCAGATCTTCTCCGGCTTCCGCTGCGCCCGCGACGACGGTCGGCGGTCCTGAGCGGTGTGCCGGTTCCTGGCGTACCTCGGCGCGCCGCGCACCCTGGAGTCACTGCTCGTGGAGCCCGGCCACTCGCTGCTGCGCCAGTGCTGGGAGCCACACCACCAGGTGAGCGGCGTCGTGAACGCCGACGGCTTCGGCGTCGGCTGGCACGACCGCGACCGGCGCCCCGAGCCAGCCCTCTACCGCTCGACGCTGCCCTTGTGGGCTGACCGGTCGTTCCTGAGCATGGCCGGACTGGTGGCGGCCGGGTCGGTGCTCGCTGCCGTCCGCAGCGCCACGCCGCCCCTGCCCACCGAGGCTAGCGCCACACCGCCGTTCGCCGACGGCCCGTGGCTGTTCGCCCACAACGGCGCCGTCGCCGGCTTCCACGACGGGGCCGCCGCCCGCCTGCGCCGGGCGCTGACCGAACGGCGGGAGGCCGGCATCCTGGGGCCGACCGACAGCGAGGTGGTCTTCGCCCACGTCCTCGACCGCCTCGACGCCGGCGCCGCGCCCGCCACCGCCCTGGCCGGCGCGGTGGAAGCGGTCGCCGCCGCCACCGGCGGCGCCGGGCCCAGCCGGCTCAACCTCGTCCTCTCCGACGGCGAGCGCATCGCCGCCACGGCGTGCGGCGACTCGCTGTTCGTGCGGGCGGGCGGAGGCGCCGTCGTCGTGGCGTCGGAGCCGTTCGACGAGGAGGGCGGGTGGGAGCGGCTGCCCGACGCCACCGTCATCGAGGCGTCGGCCGCGGCGGGCGTGGGGAGGACCGCTCTGTGACCGGACCCGAGCCCGTGCGCGTCGACGTCCACCTGGGGCCCGAGGCCATCGCCTCCGCCCTCCGCGACGACGTCCGTGCCGGCCTGGGCGCGCCGCCCCGCGAGCTGCCGCCGAAGTGGTTCTACGACGAACGGGGCTGCGAGCTGTTCGACCGGATCACCCGCCTTCCCGAGTACTACCCGACCCGCCGCGAGCGGGAGATCCTGGCGCGCGAGGCGGCCACCATCGCCGATCGCGCCGGCGCCGACACGCTGGTCGAGCTGGGTTCGGGGACGTCCGAGAAGACGCGGCTCCTCCTCGACGCCATGGCCGCCACGGGTTCCCTCCGGCGCATCGTGGCCTTCGACGTCAGCGAGCCGACCATCCGGTCCGCCACCGCCGCCCTGGCCCGGGAGTACCCGGGTACCTCGGTGCACGGCGTGGTGGGCGACTTCGACCACCACCTCGACCGCCTGCCGGGCGGCGGGCGGCGCATGGTCGCCTTCCTCGGCAGCACCATCGGGAACCTGCGGCCGGCGGAGCGCAAGCGCTTCCTCGCCGACGTGGCCGCCGGGATGGAGCCGGGCGACTCGCTGCTCCTCGGCACCGACCTGGTGAAGTCGCGAGCGCGCCTGGAGGCGGCCTACGACGACTCGGCGGGCGTCACCGCCGAGTTCAACAAGAACGTCCTCACCGTGCTCAACCGCGAGCTGGGCGCCGACTTCGACCCGGCACAGTTCGCCCACGTGGCGCGCTTCGACGAGGACGACGAGTGGGTCGACCTGGGCCTGCGCTCCCGGCGCGCCCAGCTGGTGACGATCCCGGACCCGGGCCTGTCGATCAGCCTGGACGACGGCGAGGTCATCCGTACCGAGATCAGCGCCAAGTTCCGGCGGCCGGGCGTCGAGTCGGAGCTGGCCGGGGCGGGACTGGAGCCCGCCGCGTGGTGGACCGACGCCCGGGGCGACTTCGCACTGTCGCTCTCGTTCGCCGTCTAGAGCATCTCTGTCGCCCGTACGCCGGGCGTCGTGTGGGCCCGGGCCAGCAACCGTTCCGGCGGTTCCGGCGGCAAGAACGGGCGCATAGCGCCCCAATCCGCGGCCGGAGCCCACCCCTGGGCCAACTGCGCCGAGCTGATCGCCGAGTTCTTTCCCCAGGCACCAGTCGCGCCGCCGGGACGGGAACGGCGCGCCGCGGCAGCGATCAGCGGGAGGATCAGTAGCCGCGGCGCCGGCGGACGACCCGGCGCGACCGGGTAGCTACCGGGTAGGGGTCCTCGACGATCTCCTCCTCGATGACGTCGGGCCGCCGGTCCACCACCACGTCGCGGTCGTAGAGCACGCGGCGCCGCGGGCCGGCGGCGGACCACTGCCCGGCCGCCACGACGAGCACCATCAGGACCGCCAGGATGATGAAGAACGTGATCATGCCGGCTCTGTTCCCGCGCTCCGCGGGCCGGAAACCGTGCTGTGGTGCCAGGTTTGCCGCCAGGAGCGACCGGGCACGGTCTGCTCGTCGAGCGATCCACGGCAAAGGAGACGACGTGTACATCGGCCTGGGAACCCTGATCCTCATCATCATCCTGATCCTTCTCCTCACCTAGCCGACGACGCGCCCCAGGGGGGCGGCGGGCGCGGGCGCGGTGGCGACGGCGGCAGCGACGGGGGGCGGCTCGACGGGTCGCGGTGGTGCCCGCGAGAACGGCGCCGACACCGAGGGCGGGCGGCGGGGCCGGCTTCGCGCACCGCACACCTCGTCGCTTGCCCTGCCGCACCGTCCCGTTCGACCCGGCCGGGCGAGGTCGGGACGACTGCCCGGCACCGGTGCACCGCCGCTCTCCGCGGGAGCGGGCCATCGGCGACCGGCTGCGGGGGCACGCCCCCGGGCCGCCCGGTACGGTGGCGGCCTCTGGGAGGTCTCGCCGATGGTCCCTGGTCCGGTGCCGTCTCCCTGGGGGCGTAGGTCAGTGGTAGACCGCGGGACTTTTAATCCCGGCGCCGGGAGTTCGATCCTCCCCGCCCCCACGAGACCGGGCGCCCGACCAGCGGGTAGCGCGCCGAACGCCGGTACGATCGGCGCGATGGACACCGACGCCGCGCGCAACCGCCTCGAGGAAGAGCGGTCCCGACTCTCGAAGCTGCGGGACGACTTCGTGGAACAGGGCCTGACCTCGGAGTCGGAGAACGACAGCCTCGGCGAGCTGTCCTCCATGGACCAGCACCAGGCGGACGTCGGCACCGAGACGTTCCACCGGGAGGCCGACCTGTCGCTCCTCGAGCAGGTGCAGGCCGAGCTGGCGGACGTGGAGCACGCGCTGAACCGCCTCGACGACGGCGGGTACGGCACGTGCGAGGCGTGCGGCAAGCCGATCGACGAGGGCCGCCTGGAGGCGGTGCCCGCAGCCCGGTTCTGCCTGGACGACCAGGCCCGCGCCGAGCGGGAGGTCCGTCTGCCCGGTGGCCGCTCGTAGCACGCGCCGCCGGGCGGTCGCCGTGGGTGCGGCCGCCGGTGCGGCGGCCGCGGGGGCGGGCGTGGCCACCGCCCTGCGCGACGAGGGACGGCGGGTGCACCTCGAGCGGCAGCTGCGCGTGTGGCGGCTGACCACCCGCCGGTTCGTGCACTACGCCCACATGCGGATCAAGGGCCGCGGCGCCGACGAGGCCGAGCGGGCCCGGCTGGAGGAGCACTTCGCCATCCGCTCGGCCGAGGACGTGGCCAAGGTCCTCGGGGGCATGAAGGGCGCCATCATGAAGGCGGGCCAGATGCTGTCGTTCATCGCCGACGGCCTGCCGCCCGAGGCGAAGGCGGCACTGGCCACCCTCCAGGCCGACGTGCCGCCCATGGCCCCCAGCCTGGCCGAGGGCGTCATCCGGGAGGAGCTGGGCGACGACCCCGAGCGCCTGTTCCTCGACTTCGAGCTGGTGCCGGTGGCCGCCGCATCCATCGGCCAGGTCCACCGGGCCGTCCTCCACGACGGCCGCATCGTCGCCGTGAAGGTGCAGTACCCCGGCGTGGACCGCGCCATCAAGAGCGACCTCGACAACGCCGAGATGCTCTACGGCCTGTTCGCCCAGTTCGCCCTCAAGAACCTCGAGGTGCGGGCGCTGGTCGACGAGCTGCGGGCCCGGATGGCCGAGGAGCTGGACTACCGGCACGAGGCGGCCCGCCAGGCCGAGTTCGCCGGGTTGTACGAGGGCCACCCCTTCATCCGCATCCCCCGGGTGGTGCCCGAGCGGAGCAGCCGCCGGGTCCTCACCAGCGAGTGGGTCGACGGCATGCGCTGGGACGAGTTCCTGGAGCGCTCCGACCAGGCGGCGCGCGACCACGCCGGCGAGGTGATCTGCCGGTTCGCCCAGGGCTCGATCCACCTGCACGGGATGTTCAACGGGGACCCCCATCCCGGCAACTACCGCTTCCACGACGACGGCTCGGTGACGTTCCTCGACTTCGGGCTGGTGAAGCGCTGGACACCGGGCGAGTTCGAGCGCCTGGCGCCGCTGCTGGACGCCGTGCTCGACGAGGACGCCCAGGCCCTGGTCGACCGGTCGGTGGCGGCCCGCTTCCTCCCGCCCGACCACGGGTTCGAACCCAAGTTCGTGCTCGAGTACGTGCGGGGGCCGTACGAGCCGTTCATGGTGGACCACTTCACCTACACGCGGGACTCGACGGCAAAGGCCCTCCAGACGGTGGTGGACGTGCAGGGCCGGTACGGCGAGCTGATCAAGAAGCTCAACATGCCGACGTCGTACGTGATCCTCGACCGCGTGGTCTGGGGCGTGAGCGCCCTTCTCAGCCGGTTGGAGGCGTCGAACTCGTGGCGCGGCATCCTCTTCGAGTACCGCAAGGGGACGCCGCCGGCCACCGAGCTGGGCCGCATCGAGGCGGAATGGCGCCGGGCGTCGGCGGGCAGGCGCTAGCCCGCTATTACCGCATGTACCTCGCTCCTCCCCGGTACCGGGAGGAGCAGCGCCTCGCGCTCACCACCGCCGACGGCGTGCGCCTGAACGCCTGGCGGGTCACTGGCCCGCCCGACCCGCTGTGCACCATCGTGCTCGTGCACGGCTTCGTGAACTCGTCCCGCTCGCCCGGCATCCACCGCTTCGCCCACCTGCTGGCATCCCGGGCCGAGGTCATCGTCCCCGACCTGCGGGGCCACGGCCGGTCGGCGGGGCGGTGCTCGATGGGGCGCCACGAGCCCCTCGACGTGGACGCCGCCGTCGCCGCCGCCACGCCGGGGGCCCCGGTCGTCACCGTGGGCACCAGCCTGGGCGGCGCCGCCGTGTTCATGCACGCCGGCACCTTCGGCGGGGTGGCCGGCGTGGTCGGCATCAGCGCCCCCGCCCACGGGGAGCTGGACCGCATGGGCACCCACCGCGTGCGCCGCTGGGTGAGCGGCCGCACCGGGCGGGTGTTCCTGGCGGCGGCCCTCCGCACCCGGGTGGGGCCCGACTGCATCTACCTGCCCGAGGCGCAGTCGGTGGTCGCCAACATCGCCCCCGCGTTCACCCTCGTGGTGCACGACCCCGACGACTGGTACTTCGGCCCCGAGCACGCCCAGGCCATCCACGACTGGGCCGAGCAGCCCAAGGCGCTGTGGTGGTACCACGGCGGCGGCCATGGCGGTGACCTGCTCACGCCCGAGCTCGCCGCCCGGTTGCTGGGCGAGCTGGAGCGGCGGCTGGCGCCCGGCGTCAGCCCGGAGGGCGGCCCCGCTTCTGCGCCGCCCACGAGCTGATCAGCAGCGAGCGCCAGTAGAGGGCGGCGCCGAGGGACAGCGACCCGGCGGCGAACCCTCCGACGGCCAGGCCGGGGCTCCCGCCGACCAGGCCGGCGACCAGCAGCACGGAGCCGAGCACGCCGAAGGCGATCGACAGCACCAGCGGGACGGGTGGGCCAGGCTGCTCGGTCGGCACCGGCCCGCTGCCGTCGCCGTTGTTCGTGGTCACCGCTGGCTCACCCCGAGTGCTCGAGGCCGCGGGCCATGAGGAAGCCGCGGGCCCGCTCGGCGAGCGGGTAGCGCCCGACCAGCGCCCAGAACCTCGGGCCGTGGCCGGCCACGGTGAGGTGGGCGAGCTCGTGCACGATCACGTAGTCGAGCACCCACGGGGGCTCGGCGGCGAGCCGGGTGGAGATGCGGATGGTGCCGTCGGCCGGGGTGCACGATCCCCACCGCCACAGCTGGTTGTCGACCCAGCGGATCGAGGCCGGCCGCTCCAGCCCGTGGGCGGCTCCCAGGGCGGCGGCGCGCCCCGCCAGGTCGACGACCGACGACTCGGTGCGCCGGCGCATGCGGCGGACCATCTCGGCCACGTGGCGCTGCTCGTCGGCCGTCGACATGGTGGCCGGGATGGACACCTGGAGCACGCCGCCCACCTGCCGGGCCTGCACCGTCTTGCGCCGGCGCGGACTGCGGATGACCTCGACCTCCACGGGCCGGAAAGGTAGCGCCGCCCGGCGACACCGGGGGCGACGGTCGCGGCCCGACTACAGGGCCGTGGTGATGGTCTCGTCCTCGCCCACGGGAAGCGAGACCACGTCCCCGGGGGTGAGGACGCCGTCGACCGCGTCGAGCCAGCGACCCGAGAGGTTGGCGGTCGACCGGGGGTCGCCACCGAGGTGGCGCTCGACGGCCCGGATCACGCCGCCGTGGGTGACGACCAGGAGCGGCTCGTCGGGCCGGGCCGCCAGCCGTTCGACGGCCCCCACCACCCGGGCCCGGAACGACGGCTCGTGCTCCCCGCCGGGGGGCCGGTCCAGGCGGCCGGCCCGCCAGGCGTCGATGGCGCCCGGCCAGATCAGCTCGATCTCCTCGGTGGTGCGGCCGCTCCAGTCGCCCACGTCCCGCTCCCGCAGGTCCGGCTCCACCTCCACCTCGCTCAGACCGAGCATGCCGGCGACGATGCGCGCCGTCGCCGCCGAGCGCTCCAGGTCGGACGACACGGCTCCCGCGAAGCGCTCGCCGGTGGCGGCCAGCGCGGCGCCGAGGGCACGGGCCTGGGCCTCGCCGCCGGGGTGGAGCGGCGCGTCGGCCCATCCCTGCCAGCGCCCCTCGGCGTTCCACGTCGAGCGCGCGTGGCGGATCAGCAGCAGCCGGCCCATTCCGCCAGCCTACGGCCGGCGCCGCCGGCGGCAGCTGGGGTTGGGGGCCCCGCCTCGGCGAGGAGGGCGGGGATGGGGCCCCGCCCGGGAGAGAGGGCGCACGGTACGGTGGCCGCCATGGCACTGGCCGTCGAGAAGCTGGGGACGACCTACGGCGAGCGGGTCGAGAAGGTCGACCCGGTGCGCGCCCTGGCCTACGCGGAGGCCACGAACGATGCCAACCCCGTGTACGCGTCGGGGCTGGTCGCCCCGCCCGTGTTCGGCGTCGTCCCGTCGTGGGAGTCGATGAGCGCTCCGCTGCACGACCTCGTGTCGCCCGAGTGGTATGCCCGCATCGTCCACGGTGAGCACGACATGCACTTCCACCAGCCCCTCGTGCCCGGCCAGGAGCTGGTGACCACGGCGGAGGCCTACGCCGTGCGGGTCAGCCGGTCGGGCACCCGGTACACGGTGCGGGTCCTCAGCAGCGACAACCACAGCGGGACGCTCGTGCTGGAGCAGTACGGGACGATGTTCATCCGCGGCATGAGCGACGGTGACAGCGCCGGCCCCGACAAGCCGGAGCACGGGTTCCCCAAGGAGGCGCGCGAACGCCCGGTCGGCACCTACACCGTCCACGTCGACGACGACCAGACGCTGCGCTACGCCGAGGCGTCGGGCGACCACAACCCGATCCACACCGATCCCGCCGCCGCCACCGCCGTCGGGCTGCCGGGGATCATCCTGCACGGCCTGTGCACCATGGCCATGACGGGACAGGCCGTGATCGCGCTGGGTGCGGAGGGCGACCCCACCAGGCTGCGCCGCCTGGCCGTGCGCTTCTCCCGGCCCGTCTTCCCGGGCGCCGACGTGACGACGACGGTCTACGACGCGGGCGTCGACGGCAACCGGCGGGTGTTCGCCTTCGAGGCCCACAGCGGCGGCCAACTGGTCATCTCCAACGGCCGGGCCGAGATCCCGGCCTGAGAGCGGGGCCGGCGGTGCCCGTGCTGAGGCTGTTCGCCGCCGCCCGGGAGGCCGCCGGCACGGGGCGGGAGGACGTCGAGGGCGCCACCGTGGGCGAGGTGCTCGCCCGGGCCAGGGCGCGCCACGGCCAGCGCTTCGCCGAGGTGCTGGCCGCCAGCCGGGTCTGGCTGAACGGGGCACCCGCCGGCGAGGACGACGCCGTCGCCGACGGCGACGAGGTGGCGGTGCTGCCGCCGGTGTCGGGCGGCTCCCGTTGACGGCGGACCGCACCGTGCGCCTGCGGTCCCTCGGCGCCACCGGCGCCCGGCGGCGCCTCCGGGCGCGCGACGGCGACCCGGCGGGCGGCGCCGCCGGCGTGCTGGCGCGCGTCCGCGCCCTGGAGGTGCGGCCCCGGGTGGTCGGCCCCCACGCCCGGCTCGGCGTGGTGTGGTTCGCGGTGTCGATGCTGGCGCTGGCCGCCGGACGACTGCCGTTCGCCGTCCTGATGGCCGGTTGCGCCGGCCTGGCCGCCGTGCAGGCCGCCCGCTCCTGGCGGGTGCGGCCCCGGCCCGCCGTGCCCGTGTCCGGTGGCGCCGCCGCCGCCCTCGTCCTGGCCGCCGCCGCCGGACCGGTGGCGGTGGGCGGCACCGCGGTGGTGGTGGTCGGCCTCGTGGTGGCCGGCGCGGCGGCGGCGGGCGAGCGGCGGGCCGACCCCGTCCTCACGCTGGCGATCGCGGGGACGGTCGGTCTGGCAGCCGCCTCCCCCGTGCTCCTGCTCCACCGCGGCGCCGCCGCCGTGTTCGTGCTCCTCGTGTTCGCCGCCGTCCACGACGCCAGCGCCTACGTCGTCGGTACCGGCGCCCGCAACGCGTGGGAGGGACCGGCCGCCGGCGCGGCCAGCATCGCGGCGGTCACCCTGGGCGTGGCTGCCGTCCTGGTGCCGCCGTTCCGGGGAGCCAGCCCGTGGGTCCTCGGCGGGCTCGCCATCGTGCTGGCCCCGATCGGCCCGTACGTCGGGTCGGCCCTGCTCGGCCACCGCGGGGCGCGCGTCCCGGCCCTGCGCCGGCTCGACTCGCTGCTGGTGCTCGCGCCGGTGTGGTCGCTCGTCGCCGCCGTGGTGCTCGAGTCGCCCACCCGGGGCTAGTCAGTTCCGCCTCGTGCCCTGGGCAGAACGTTCGCCGCGGCAAGGTCCGACGGCGCCAGCTCCGCGGGCCCGCCGGAGCACGATCCAACTCGACGAATGGAGTGAGCGAAGCGAACGAATGACGTCGAAGCCCTAGAAGAGCACCTCCCAGAGGACCACGAAGACCAGCCACAGGCCGAACCCGGCCATGATCGTCTTCGGGTGCTCCTCCAGGTACACCTTGGTGGGCCCGGGCCCCGGGCCGCCGATCTTGCCGAGGCCGTTCAGCTCGAACGCCACGACCAGGGCCAGCGTGATCAGCCAGTACAGGCCCCGCTCGCCGCCGGCCGGGGTGATCTCGTACTCGCGGGCGGCCAGGTGCGACGTCACGCCCATGAACCACAGCATCGGGATGGACAGGAAGGCGTTGGTGCGCGAGGCGAGCAGGGCCCTGCGCCCGGCGACCGCGGCCGCCGGGTCGGTCTCCCCGCCGGCGGCCACCCGCTCGGCGTTGGCGATGACCCTCTTCTGGTTCGGCCAGATGACGCCGAAGACGTTGCCGAACATGACCAGGGCCAGGAGGATCCCGGTCGAGATGGCGATGCCGGGTGCGGTCTTGAAGTACTCGCCGCCGGTGAGGTTGTCCTGGAAGCCCAGGATCATGACGCCGGTGAGGAGGGTGAACATGGCCCCGAACCGGAACCACCACAGGGCCCGGGGGACCAGCTTGCGAATGGCCTCGGTGCGCCCGGCCGCCTCGAACTCGGCGAACGACGGGACCTGCACGAAGTTGAAGTAGTAGAGGAGGCCGATCCAGGTCACCCCGGAGAGGTAGTGCCCCCAGCGGGACAGCATCTCGCCCCCGGCCTGCGAGAAGATCTCCATCGTCGCACCCCCACGCTCACCCGTGTCGGGCGCAACCTACCTCGCAGGCCGGAGGTGCGAGCGCTACTTGCCCTTGGTCTTCCAGAAGATCGCGGCGATCTCCTCGATGGCGGCGAGCAGCTTCTCGGCGACCGCCGGGTCGCTGGTCTGCTTGGCCTGGCCGGCCAGCTTGGTGGCGTTCCAGAACAGGTCGTGCAGGTCGGGGTGCTCCTGGAGGTGCTCCGGCTTGAAGTAGTCGGTCCACAGCACCCACAGGTGGTGCTTGGCGAGATCGGCCCGCTGCTCCTTGATGAACAGGCACCGCGTCCGGAAGGCCTCGTCGTCCGACGCGTGGTACTTCTCGATGATCTTCTGGACCGACTCCGCCTCGATGCGCGCCTGGGCGGGGTCGTAGACGCCGCACGGGACGTCACAGTGCGCCGACGCCGTGCGCGGCGGCCGGGCCCGGTCGGCCAACTCGAGCAGGCGGACGAGAATGGGCATGACGATGCTCCTCCTTCGTGGGCGACGGAACTCTGCCGTTCCTACCCGAACGGTTCTTGCTGCAACAGCGGGTTGCCTGGTGGGCGCCCTCGCTGGGCTCGGCGCGTTCCGGCGGGTGGTGGTCGAGGGCGACAGTATGCGGCCGACGCTCGTCCCGGGAGATCGCGTCGTGGCCGTGCGCTGCCGCCGCCCCCGGCCGGGCGACCTCGTCGTGCTGGCCGACCCCCGGCTGGCGGCGCGCACACTCGTGAAGCGGGTCGCCGCGGTGGCGCCCGGCGCGGTGAGCGTGGTCGGTGACGCGCCCGACGCCAGCACCGACAGCCGCACGTTCGGGCCGGTGCCGTCGGTGTGGGGCCGGGTGGTGTACCGCTACGGCCCGCGGGAGCGGGCCGGCCGCCTTCGGTGAGGACGGCGGGTGCCGGGGTTACCATGCCTCCCATGGACGGGCTCGACCTCGAACGCCTGGTGGCGGACGATTACCTGGAGGGGCTGTCCACCATGCCCATGGCGGAGGTCCGGGCCAAGAAGGCGGAGTGCAGCCGGGCCGAGGGCGCGCTGTCGTACCTGCGCCGCCTGGTGGGCGTCCGCCTCGACATCGTGCGCACCGAGCTCGCCCGCCGGGCCGATGGTGGCACCGGCGAGCTGTCGGAGATCATCGAGCACCTGCCCGAGATCCTGGCCGAGGGCGGGGCCCGCACGACCACCGGTCGCCTGGTCAGCGTCGATCTGCCCGACGTCAACCACCGCATGCTCACCGCCGATCTGGACAGGATCTTCGACGTCGGCCGCGCCGCCCTGCTGGCCGAGATGGACGAGTCCGAGGTCCGCCGGCTGGCCGAGCGATTGGAGGCCCTCGAGCGCCGCGTGTCGAGCGACCGCCGGGCCCTCCACGAGCGCCTGGACCTCATCCAGGCCGAGGTGGTCCGCCGCTACAAGACCGGTGAGGCCAGCCCGGAGTCCCTGCTCGAATAGCAGGACCGGCGGCGGTGGGGCCGGGGTGAGGGAAGAGGCGGGCCCCGCCTAGGGTTGACGCTGATCCATGCGTCGACTCGCCGTCCTCTCCATGCACACCTCGCCGCTGGCCCAGGCGGGCACGGGCGACGGCGGCGGCATGAACGTCTACGTGCGCCAGCTCTCCGCCGCGCTGGCCCGCCAGGACGTGGAGTGCGACGTGTACACGCGCGCCGAGGGGCCGGCCCAACCGGCCGTCGTCGACGTGGAGCCCGGGCTGCGCGTGCACCACGTCGCCGCCGGCCCGCTCGCCGCCGTGCCCAAGGAGGACCTGCCCGGCCTGGTCGAGGAGTTCACCGACGGGGTCCTCACCCGCGTCCGGCGGGGCCACCCGGCCGACGCCATCTCCGCCAACTACTGGCTGTCGGGGCTGGTGGGCCACGCCCTGAAGCACCGGCTCGACCTCCCGTTGGTGTCGACGTTCCACACGCTCTCGCGGGTCAAGGCGGAGGGCGACCAGGACCCGGCCCGGCGGGCCAAGGCCGAGCTCGAGGTCATGGGCTGTTCCGACGCCGTCCTCGCCTCCTGCACCGTCGAGGCCGAGCAGATCGCCTCCCTCTACCACGCCGACCCCGACCGCATCGAGATCGTGGCGCCCGGGGTGGACCACGCCTTCTTCTCGCCCGGCCACCGGCCCCAGGCCCGCCGGGCCCTCGGCCTGGAGGGGGGCGGCCCCATGCTGCTGTTCGTGGGCCGCATCCAGCCCCTCAAGGGTCTCGACGTCGCGGTGCGGGCCCTGGCCCAGCTGAGGCCGTCGTTCCCCGACTCGTTCCTGGTCGTCGTCGGCGGGCCCAGCGGGCGCGCGGGCGCCGCCGAGGTGCAGCGCATCGCCGCGCTGGCGGCCGACCTGGGCCTGGAGGGGAGGGTCAGGACGGTCGCACCGCAGCCCCACGAGCTCCTGTCCACGTACTACCGGGCCGCCGACGTGTGCCTGGTGCCGAGCCGCTCCGAGTCGTTCGGGCTGGTGGCGCTGGAGGCGGCGGCGTGCGGGACCCCCGTGGTCGCGTCGGCGGTGGGCGGCCTGCGCACCCTCGTCGACCACGGCCGCACCGGCTTCCTGGTCGACGGCCGCGACCCGGGCGACTTCGCGGCCTTCACGGCCGAGCTGCTCCACCACCCCAGGCTGGCCGGCGACTTGGCCGGCCGGGCCGCCGTGCGTGCCCTCGACTACACGTGGTCGGAGGCGGCCGGCCGCCTGCACCGGCTGTGCGACGACCTCACCGCCGGCACCCTCGTGGCGTGCCGGTGACGGCCGGTCGGTAGGTGCCGCCGGCGCCCGCCGGCGCCTCCGTTTCCCCCTTGTCGGCCCCGCCGCCGGGCGCTACGTTGATCGGCGCCGCAGGGCCCGAGGGGCGGAACGGCGCCATTCGTTCGGGGAAGTGCGAATGACGCCCGCAGGTTCCTCGGGCCTCGGCGCGTCCGCGACGGGACGGGCCCGGCGGGCGGGGCCGCCGCCGTTCGCGCTGGTCCTGGCCGTCACCCTCACGGGGATCATGGGCCACGTCCTGCTCATCCCCGCCCTGCCCGACGTGGCCGCCGACCTCGGCGTGGCCAGGGACCGGGTGGGGCTGCTCCTGGCCGCGACGACCGCCCCCGGGATCGTCCTGGCGCCCGTCATCGGCGTGCTGGCCGACCGGTTCGGGCGGCGGCGCGTGCTCACGCCGTGCCTCGCCCTCTTCGGCGTCTCGGGCGGCGTGGCCGCCTTCGCCCCGAGCTTCGAGGTGCTGGTCGGGCTGCGGGCGCTCCAGGGGATCGGCTCGGCCGGGCTCATCAACCTGGCTGTCGTCATCATCGGCGACCACTGGGACGGCGTCGAGCGGGCGCGGCGGATCGGGCGCAACGCGGCGACGCTCACCGCCTCCCTCGTCGTCCTGCCCCCGATCGGCGGGCTGCTCGCCGAGGTGGGCGGGTGGCGGGCCACCTTCGCGCCGTACTGGATCGCGCTGGCGACGGCCGCCGCCGTGATGGTGTGGCTGCCGGCGTCGGCGCCCGGCCCGGGCACGCTGCGCGGCCAGCTGGCGGCGACGGCACCGGCCCTGCGGTCGTGGTCGGTGCTCGGGCCCATGGTCCTCGGCGCCGCCGTCTTCGTGCTGATCTTCCTGCTCCTCACCGTCCTGCCCGTCTACCTCGACGAGCAGTTCGGCCTCTCCGCCGGAGGACGCGGTGCGGTGCTGGCCCTGCCGGCGGCCACGTCCACCCTAGGGGCGCTCTCCATCGGGCGGCTCACGGCGCGCACGGGGACGGCGACGGTGGTGATGACCGGGCTGCTCGGCGTCGCCGCCGGCCTGGCGGTGGTCGCTGCCGTCCCGTCGCTCGTGGCGGTGGCGGCCGGCCTCCTCCTGTACGGCTCGGGCGAGGGCCTGCTGGTGGCCACGCTCCAGGAGAAGGTGGCGGGCGAGGCGCCGCCGGGCAGCCGCGGGGCGGTGGTCGCCACCTGGGTCGGCTTCGCCCGCGCCGGCCAGACGGCGGGCCCGGTACTGGCCGGGATGGGCCTGGCGGCGGGCGCCCGGTGGACTCTCGGGGCCGCCTCGGCGGCCGCCGCCGTGCTGGCGGCGGGCCATCGGGTGCTCCTCTGCGGGAGCCGCCGCGCGCCTGTTGCGGTCGATGATGGTTGCGCGTAGGTGACGAAGGTCACTACCGTTTCCCGAGTTCCAACCGGGAACCCGCGGGGAGATGCTGGGTGCGTCGAAGGCACGGCAACGCAGCGCATGCATTCCTGACCGCGGTCGTCGCCCTGCTCCTGCTGAGCCTCGCCACGCCCGCCGAGGCCCGCGAATCGGTCGCCGCCATGCGGGAGAAGCGTGAGGCGGCCCGCCAGAAGCGGGCCAAGCTGGCGGCGGAGCTGAACCACCTCCGCGCCTCCGACGCCCAGCTCACCAAGGCGGTCAAGACCCTCGACCAGCAGGTGGCGGCCCAGCAGGCGGGTGCCGACGCGGCCCGCCAGGCGGTCCAGGCGGCGCTGGCCGCGGTGGCCGAGTCGGAGGCCAGGATCAAGGCCACGGAGACCGAGATGGCCACCATGCACAACGCGGTCATCAACCGGGCCGTCTCCGTCTACGTCCGTCCCAAGGACAACGCCATCGTCGGCGTCATCGGCGCCAAGGACCTGGGCGAGGCCAGCCGCCGCAGCTCGCTGCTGGCCCAGGTCACGAACAAGGACCGCGACGTGCTGGACCGCCTGCGCGCCCTGCGGGAGGACCTGGGCGACGAGCAGGCGAAGGCGGCCGCCGCACGGGACGTGGCGGCCGAGCGGCGGGAGGCGGTCCTGGCGCGCCTGAGCGAGCTGCAGAAGGCCCGCAAGGAGAAGCAGCGCCTGTCCGCCGCTCTGGACGCCCGGATCCGCCAGTACCAGGCGGAGGCCGACGCGGTGGCCGCCCAGGAGTCGGGCCTCACCGCCCTGATCCAGACCCGCACGCAGGCCCGTGCCTCGCGGAGCGCGGCCGACCCCGGCCTGGACGGGCGCATCTCCGGCGCCGGCCTGGTGTGGCCGCTGCGGGGGACGGTGACCTCGCCGTTCGGGCCCCGGTGGGGCCGCCTGCACGCCGGCCTCGACATCAGCGGCGGCACCGGCACGCCCATCCGGGCGGCCAAGGGCGGCCAGGTGATCTTCGCCGGCTCCATGAGCGGCTACGGCAACTGCGTGATCATCGACCACGGTGGCGGGCTCACCACCCTCTACGCCCACCAGAGCCGCCTCGGGACGAGCGACGGCGCCGACGTGGGGCAGGGCGACGTCATCGGCTACGTCGGGTCCACCGGCCACTCGACGGGGCCCCACCTCCACTTCGAGACCCGCGTCGGCGGCTCGCCCCAGAACCCGAGGCGCTACCTGCCGTAGGTCCCGTCACGGGAGCCGGGGCGGATCGAGTTGCGGACGGGCCGCTCGTGGAGCACCGTTCGGGCGTGGGACTCCGGCTGACGGTCGTGGGCGGTGGGCGCATGGGCGAGGCCCTGGTGGCCGGGCTCGTCGCCGCCGGCTGGGCCGAGACGGGCGAGATGGCGGTGGTGGAGAAGCTCGGCGCCCGCCGCCGCGAGCTCCAGGAGCGCTTCCCGGGCCTCGCCGTCGCCGCCGAGCCGGCCGCCGCCGACGGCGCCGTGGTCGCCGTCAAGCCCGGTGACGTCGAGGAGGCGTGCCGGGCGGTCGCCGCCACCGGCACGCCCCGTGCCCTGTCCATCGCCGCCGGGGTCGGGCTCGCCTCCCTCGAGCGGTGGCTCGGGCCCGACGTGCGGGTGGTGCGGGCGATGCCCAACACGCCGGCGCTGGTCGGGGCGGGCGCGTCGGCGATCGCCGGCGGCTCGGCGGCCACCGACGACGACCTGGGGTGGGCCGAGGGCCTGCTGTCGGCCGTCGGCACGGTCGTGCGGGTGCCCGAGCACCTCCTGGACGCCGTGACCGGCCTGTCGGGGTCGGGCCCCGCCTACGTGTTCCTGGTCGCCGAGGCGCTGATCGAGGCGGGCGTGCTGGCCGGCCTTCCCCGGGGCACCGCCTCGGCGCTGGCGGTGCAGACCCTGCTGGGGTCGGCCCGGCTGCTGGCCGAGTCGGGCCAGGGGCCCGAGGCGCTGCGCGCCGCGGTGACGTCGCCCGGCGGCACCACGGCGGCCGGCCTGCGGGCCCTCGAGTCCCGCGCCGTGCGGGCCGCCTTCCTGGAGGCGGTCGCGGCGGCCACCGAGCGCTCGCGCCAGCTCGGGCAGGGCCCGGCCTGACCGGCCGGCACCGCCCCTGGCGGGGCCGGCGTCCGCCCCATCCGTCCCACTTCCCTCAGCAGCCACAGTGACGTACAGTGCGGGCCGCGGAGAGGGGTGATTCCACTGGCTCGGGAAGACCATGCGAAGGCCCGGTTCCTCACGGTCGCGGAGGTGGCGGCCCTGCTTCGGGTGTCGAACATGACCGTGTACCGCCTGATCGGCGCCGGCCAGCTCCCCGCCGTGCGGGTGGGCAAGTCGTACCGCCTGCGGGAGGACGACGTGGACAAGTACCTCGGCGACCGCTACACCGAGGCGGGCTGATACCCCTCGGCAGCGCACGCAGGACCGGGCCGTAGCCGTCGGTGGGACGCCGGCACGACACCGTCTCGTTCCTCTCGGACTACGGCCTCGTCGACGAGTTCGTCGGCGTGGTGCACTCCGTCGTGCGCCTTCTGGCCCCCCACGTCACGGTGGTCGACGTCACCCACGGCGTCCCCCGCCACGACGTGCGGGCCGGGTCGCTCGCCCTCGTGCGCAGCGCCCAGTACCTGGCGCCGGGCGTCGTGATGGCCGTGGTCGACCCCGGCGTGGGCACCGACCGGCGGGCGGTGGCGGTCGAGGTGGGGGACGGCGCCACGGCGTTCCTCGGGCCCGACAACGGGCTGCTGGCGCCGGCCGTCGCCATGGCGGGAGGGGCCACCCGCGCCGTCGAGCTCACCAACGCCGAGTACCACCTCCCCGCCCCCGGGCCCACCTTCGCCGGGCGCGACGTCTTCGCCCCCGCCGCCGCCCACCTGTGCAACGGGGTGGACCTGGGCGAGCTCGGCCCCGAGGTCGACGCCATCACCCTCAGGCCCGGCATCCTCCCCCTGACCCGGGAGGAGGAGGGCCGCCTGGTCGGCGAGGTGCTGTGGGTGGACGGGTTCGGCAACGTCCAGCTCAACGTCGCCCCCGAGGAGATCGTGGCCATGGGCGACCGCGTCACCCTGCGCTGGGGCACCGAGCAGGTCCGCACCGCCCGCCGCGCCCCCACCTACGGGGCGCTGAAGACGGGCGAGATCGGCCTGGTGGTCGATTCCTACGGGCTGGTGTCGGTCGCCCTCGACCGCCGGTCGGCGGCCGAGGAGCTGCGCCTGCGGCCCGGCGACGCCGTCACCCTGGAGGCCGCATGAGACCCGGGACCACCATCGTGGTCGTCATCCTGCTGGCGCTGATCCTGGGCGCCGCCCTGGTCCAGTTCTTCGTCCTGGCCTGACTCCGACGCTTGGCGGCGCCGCCCGCTCGGCCCGCGCCGCCGGCTTTGTGAATGCGAGCACGAAGTGGTTACATGACCCCGTGGCTGACCGGGGCCGACGGCGGGTACCAGAGGCCACGGTCGCCCGGCTGCCCATCTACCTGCGCAGCCTGTACGAGCTGGCCGACGGGCCGGGGACCATCTCGTCGGAGCGGCTGGCCGAGATGTCCGGGGTCAACGCCGCCAAGGTGCGCAAGGACCTGTCGTACCTCGGCTCCTACGGCACGCGCGGCGTCGGCTACGAGGTCGAGTTCCTGCTCTACCAGATCAGCCGCGAGCTGGGGCTCACCCAGGACTGGCCGGTCGCCATCCTCGGGCTCGGCAACCTGGGCCACGCCCTGGCGAACTACCGCGGCTTCATGGCGCGGGGGTTCCGCATCGTCGCCCTGTTCGACGCCGACGTGTCGAAGGTGGGGGAGCGGGTGGGCGACCTCATCGTGCGGCACATCGACGAGCTGGCGGACGTCGCCAAGGCCGAGGAGCTGGCCATCGGCGTGATCGCCACGCCGGCCGGCGCCGCCCAGGACGTGGCCGACCGCCTGGTCGCCGCCGGCATCGGCTCCATCCTCAACTTCGCCCCCGTCGTGCTCACCGTGCCGGCGCACGTGTCCGTCCGCAAGGTCGACCTGTCGATCGAGCTCCAGATCCTGTCGTTCTACCAGCAGCGCCGCCCGGTCCAGGGGGCCGACGGCGCCACCACGACCGCGTCGTAGCCGTGCCCGTCGACGCCCCCCTCTACCCCGTCAACCTGGTCGTCGCCGGCCGGCGCTGCCTGGTGGTCGGGGGCGGGCGGGTGGCCGCCCGCAAGGCCGAGGGGCTGCTGGCGTGCGGCGCCGCCGTGCACGTCGTGGCGTCGGAGGTCGGCTCCGAGGTGCGGGCCCTGGAGGCAGCCGGGGCGACGTGGGAGCAGCGCCCCTACCGGGCGGGCGAGGTCGCCGGCTACCGGCTGGCCGTCACCGCCACCGGCGTCCCCGAGGTGGACGGCGCCGTCTTCGCCGACGGGGAGGCGGCCGGCGTGTGGGTCAACAGCGCCGACGACCCCGCCCGCTGCTCGTTCACCCTGCCCGCCGTCGTGCGGCGGGGCCCGGTGATGCTCACCGTGTCCACCGGCGGGCACAGCCCGGCCCTGGCGTCGTGGCTGAAGGAGCGGCTGGCCGCCGAGATCGGGCCGGAGTACGAGGTGCTCGCCGCTCTGCTGTCCGAGGAGCGCGATGCTGTGAGGGCCGCCGGCCGGTCCACCGAGGACGTGGACTGGCGGAAGGCCCTGGAGTCCGACATGCTCGAACTGATCCGCTCCGGCCACGTCCAGCAAGCGAAGGAGCGCCTCCAGGCGTGTCTGTCCTCGTCGTAGGCCTGAACCACCGCAGCGTCCCGCTCGAGGTCCTCGAGCGGATGACGGTGAACGACGCCCGCCTGCCCAAGGCGCTGGCCGACCTGACGTCCCGCGAGAACCTGGGCGAGGTCGTCGTCCTGTCCACCTGCATGCGCACCGAGGTGTACGCCACCACCGAGCGCTTCCACGGGGCGGTGGTGGACGTGCGCAACTTCTTGTCGGAGATCGGCTTCACCCCGCCCGAGGACTTCTCGGACCACCTCTACGCCTACTGGGAGGACGCCGCCACCGCCCACCTGTTCCGGGTGGTGTCGGGCCTCGACTCGGCGGTGGTGGGCGAGAGCGAGGTCCAGGGCCAGGTCCGCGGCGCGTGGGAGCGGGCGGCGGCCGAGGGCGCCGCCGGGCCGGTCCTCGGCGGGCTGTTCCGCCACGCCGTCGAGGTGGGCAAGCGGGCCCGGTCGCAGACGGCCATCGCCCGCGGCACGACGTCGGTGTCCCAGGCGGCCGTCGCCATGGCGGCCCAGCGGCTGGGCTCCCTGGAGGCCCGGCGCATCCTGGTCCTCGGCGCCGGCGACATGGGCGAGGGCATGGCCGTCGCCCTGGCGGCCACGCCCGGCCTCTCCGACGTGATGGTCGCCAACCGCAGCTGGGCGGGCGCCGTCGCCCTGGCCACCAAGGTGGGCGGCCGGCCCGTGTCCCTGGGCGCCCTGGGCGCCGCCCTGGAGGAGGCCGACCTCCTGCTCACCTCCACCGCCTCCCCCGAAGTGCTGCTCAACGCCGAGGACCTCGAGCCGGTGATGGCGGCCCGCCCCGACCGCCCCCTGCTCATCGTCGACATCGCCGTGCCGCGCGACGTGGCCGCCGACGTGGGCGGCGTCGCCGGGGTCACCCTGCTGGACATGGACGACCTGCGGGCGTTCGCCGACGAGGGCCTGGCCGGCCGCCGGCGCGAGATCGACCGGGTGCAGGAGATCGTCGACGAGGAGGTCGAGCGGTACACGGCGGTGGCGACCGCCCGCCAGGTGGCCCCCCTCGTCGTGGCCCTGCGCCGGCGGGCCGACGACCTGCGGGTGGCCGAGCTGGAGCGGTACGCCGCCCGCCTCGAGTCGCTGGAGCCGGCCGAGCGAGAGGCCGTCGAGGCCCTGACCCGGTCGCTGCTGGCCAAGGTGCTCCACGAGCCGACGGTGCGGGTCAAGGCGGCCGCCGGCTCCGTCTCCGGCGAGCGCCTCTCCTCGGCGCTGCGGGCCCTGTTCGACCTGTAGTGCGCCCGCTCCGGGCCGCCACCCGGGGGAGCGAGCTGGCGCTCGCCCAGACGCGCCGGGTCACCGCCGCGCTGGGCGAGCCGGCCGAGGAGGTCGTGGTCTCGACCGTCGGCGACCGCCGCCCGGACGTCCCCATCTGGGAGCTGGGCGGGCGGGGCGTGTTCGTGAAGGAGGTGCAGGCCGCCGTCCTGGACGGACGGGCCGACTTCGCCGTCCACTCGGCCAAGGACCTGCCGTCGTCGTCCCCGCCCGGGCTCGTCATCGCCGCCGTGCTCGAGCGCGGCGACCCTCGCGACGCCCTCGTGGGCACGGCGCTGGCCGACCTGCCCCCCGGCGCCCACGTCGCCACCGGGTCGGTGCGCCGCCGGGCCCAGCTGGCGTCGCTGCGCCCCGACCTCACCTTCGCCGGGCTGCGGGGCAACATCGGGACCCGGCTGGAGAAGGCGGCCGACTTCGACGCCGTGGTGGTGGCCGCCGCCGCCCTCGTGCGCCTCGGGCTGACCGGCGCGGCCGCCGAGCTCCTCGACCCGGGCGTGGTGCTGCCCCAGGTCGGGCAGGGGGCGATCGCGGTGGAGGCGCGGGAGGACGACGAGCGCGTCCTTGCGGCGCTGGCCCGCCTGGAGCACCGCCCCACCCGCCTGGCCGTCGACGCCGAGCGGGCGTACCTCCGCCGCCTGGGCGGCGGGTGCGACCTCCCCGTCGCCGGCCACGCCCGGGTGGCGGGCGACGGCCGCATCACCCTCTCCGCCATGCTCGCCACGCTCGACGGCCACATCGTGCTCTCCGCCACCGGCTCGGGCGACGACCCCGAGGCGCTCGGCACCGCCCTGGCCGACCGCCTGGTGGACGAGTCGGGCGGGGCGTGGCTGCTCGAGAGCCTCCGGGGCCTGGCCTGACCGGCGGGTTTCACGTTCCGGTAGCACGAACGGGCGGTGGAGGGCCGGTCCCGGCCACAAGAATGCCGGCGTGACCGTCTACCTCGTCGGGGCCGGGCCGGGCGACCCCGGGCTGCTCACCGTGCGGGGGGCCGAGGTGCTGGCCCGCGCCGACGTGGTGGTGCACGACCGGCTGGCCAACGCCTCGCTGCTGGACCTGGCGCCGCCGGGCGCCGAACGCATCGACGTGGGCAAGCGCCCGGGCGGCCCGGTCGACCAGGCGTCGATCAACGACCTGCTGGTCGAGCGGGGCGGGGCGGGACTGGAGGTGGTGCGGCTCAAGGGCGGCGACCCCTTCGTGTTCGGGCGGGGCGGCGAGGAGGCGCTGGCCCTGATGGACGCCGGCGTGGCGTTCGAGGTCGTCCCCGGCGTCACGTCGGCCGTCGCCGTGCCCGCCTACGCCGGCGTCCCGATCACCCACCGGGGGCTCTCCACCTCGTTCACGGTGCTCACCGGCCACAGCCGCCACGGCGACGACCAGCCCACCGACTGGGAGGCGCTGGGGCGGGCCGGTGGCACCATCGTGATCCTCATGGGGGTCGCCCACCGCGACGAGTTCGTGCCCCGCCTCATCGCCGGCGGGCTGTCCCCCGACACCCCGGTGGTCGCCGTGCGCTGGGGGACGCGGCCCGACCAGCGTTCGGTGCGCACCACGCTCGCCCGGCTGCCCGAGGTCGACCTCGAGCCGCCCGTCACCATCGTCGTGGGCCGCGTCGCCGGCCTCGACGTGGGCTGGTTCGACCGGCGCCCGCTGTTCGGCCGGACCGTCGTCGTCACCCGGGCCCGCCACCAGGCCCCCGAGCTGGTGCGACGCCTGGAAGCGGCGGGCGCCGAGGTCCTCGTCGTGCCCACCATCGCCGTCGCCGGGCCGTCCGACGGCGGCGCCGCCCTCGACCGGGCGGCCGCCCGCCTGCACCGCTACTCGTGGGTGGTCTTCACGTCCACCAACGCCGTCGAGCGCTTCCTCCCCCGGTTGAGGGACGCCCGGGCCTTCGGCTCCGCCCATGTGGCGGCCATCGGCCCGGGGACGGCGGAGGCGCTGGCCCGCTTCGGCGTGGTCGCCGACCTGGTGCCATCGCGCTCCAACGCCGAGGGCCTGCTGGAGGTGTTCCCCGACCCGCCCGACGGCGGCGGGGCCGTGCTGCTGCCCCGGGCCGCCGTGGCGCGCGACGCCCTTCCGGACGGCCTGCGGGCCCGCCGGTGGGAGGTGGAGGTGGTGGAGGCGTACCGCACCCAGCCGGTCACGCCGCCCGGCAGCGTCCTCGCCGAGGTGGCGGCGGCCGACGCGGTGGCGTTCGCGTCGGGCTCGTCGGTGACCAGCTTCGCCGCCGCCGCCGGTGCCGGCTGCGTCCCGCCGGTGGTCGTCTGCATCGGGCCGGTCACCGCCGACGCGGCGCGCCGGGCCGGCGTTCCCGTCACCGCCGTCGCCGCCCGGGCCACGCTCGACGCGCTGGTCGACGCCGTGGTGGCCGCCCTCCGCCCCGTACGCTGACCACCGATGGCCTTCCCCGAACGCCGCCTGCGCCGGCTGCGGCGCACGCCGGCCCTGCGCCGGATGGTCGCCGAGACCACCCTGGCGGTCGACGACCTGGTCGCCCCGCTGTTCGTGCGGGAGGGCGCCACCGCGCCGGTGCCGATCGCCTCGCTTCCCGGCGTCGTCCAGCACAGCCGCGAATCGCTGGTGAAGGAGGTGCGCGAGCTGGCCGGGCTGGGCGTCCCGGCCGTCGTGCTGTTCGGCGTCCCGGCGCAGAAGGACCCCGTCGGCTCGGCGGCGTGGGACCTCGACGGCATCGTGCAGTTGGCCCTGCGCGACCTGCGGGAAGAGGTGGGGGACCGGATGGTGCTCGTCACCGACCTCTGCCTCGACGAGTACACCGACCACGGGCACTGCGGCGTGCTCGACGCCACCGGCCAGCCGGACAACGACGCCACCGTGGACCTCTACGCCCGGGTGGCGGTGTGCCAGGCCGATGCGGGGGCCGACGTGGTGGCGCCCAGCGGGATGATGGACGGGCAGGTCGCCGCCATCCGGGCCGCCCTCGACGCCGCGGGCCACCCGGCCACCGCCATCCTCGCCTACGCCGCCAAGTACGCCTCCGCCCTCTACGGCCCGTTCCGCGACGCGGTGGACGTCACCATCAGCGGCGGCGAGGGCGACCGCCGGGGCTACCAGCAGGACCCCCGCAACGCCCGCGAGGCGCTGGCCGAGGTGGCCGCCGACGTGGCCGAGGGCGCCGACATCGTCATGGTGAAGCCGGCGCTGGCCTACCTCGACGTCATCGCCGCCGTGCGGGCCGCCGTGGACGTCCCCGTGGCCGCCTACGCGGTCAGCGGGGAGTACGCCATGCTCAAGGCGGCCGCCGAGCGGGGCTGGGTCGACGGTCCCGCCGTCGCCCTGGAGACCACTCTCGCCATCAAGCGGGCCGGCGCCGACGTGATCCTCACCTACCTGGCCCGGGAGCTGGCCGAGACCCTGCATGGCTGAGGGGAACGAGGCGCTCTACGAGCGGGCCTGCGAGGCCATCCCCGGCGGGGTCAGCTCGCCGGTGCGGTCGTTCCGCTCGGTCGGCGGCACGCCGTACTTCGTGGCCCGGGCCGAGGGCGCGTCGATTTGGGACGTCGAGGGCCGCCGCTACCTCGACTACGTGCAGTCGTACGGGGCGTCGATCCTGGGCCACGCCCACCCGGCCGTGGTCGAGGCGGTCCGCCGGGCGGCCGGCGAGGGCACCAGCTACGGCGCGCCCACCGAGCGGGAGGTGCTGCTGGCCGAGGCCATCCGCTCCCGGGTGCCCGGGTGCGACCTGGTCCGGCTGGTGAGCAGCGGGACCGAGGCGGCCATGACGGCGGTGCGGGTGGCCCGGGGCTTCACCGGTCGCGACCGGGTGGTGATGTTCGCCGGCTGCTACCACGGCCACAGCGACACGCTGCTGGCGTCGGGCGGGAGCGGGGTGGCGACGCTGGGCCTGCCCGCCTCGGCCGGCGTGCCCGCCGGCGCCGTGGCCGACACCGTCGTGGTCCCCTACAACGTCGTCCCCGAGATCGGCGAGGACGTGGCGTGCGTCATCGTGGAGCCCGTCGCCGCCAACATGGGCCTCGTCCCGCCCGTGGCCGGCTTCCTCGAAGGGTTGCGGGCGGCGTGCGACCGGGCCGGCGCCCTGTTGGTCTTCGACGAGGTGATCTCCGGCTTCCGCCTGGGCCCGGGCGGCGCCCAGGAGCGCTTCGGCGTGCGCCCCGACCTGTCGGTGTTCGGCAAGGTGATCGGCGGCGGCCTCCCGCTGGCGGCGTTCGGCGGGCGTCGCGACGTCATGGAGGTGCTCGCCCCCCTCGGCGACGTGTACCAGGCCGGCACCCTGTCGGGGAACCCGCTGGCGACCGCCGCCGGCCTCGCCGTCCTCGACCTGCTCGACGACGCCGCCTACACGATGCTGGCCGGGCGGGCCGCCGAGCTGGGCCCGGCCCTGGCCGAGGTGGTCGCCGAGGCCGGCCTTCCCGTCCAGGTGCCGGTGGTCGGCCCGCTGGTCGGCCTCTTCTTCGCCGACGCGCCGGTGACCGACTACGACGCCGCCCGGGCGGCCTGCTCCAACGGCCTGTACGCCCGCTTCTTCCGGGCCCTGCTCGACCGCGGCGTGGCCCTGGCGCCCGGCCCCTACGAGGTCATGTTCCCGAGCCTGGCCCACACCCAGGGCGACCTCGAGCGCACCGTCGACCAGGCGAGGGCCGCCGCCGCCGCGCTCCCACCCCCGACGTGAGAACGACCTGAAGTCCCGCCAGTTCGGCAGTCGCCAGTCCGCCGGCGGCCGCCCCGACGCCGCCGCAGGCGGCCTCCCCGGATGCCGGCCGACGAGCCTCGGAGTGCGGAGGGTGCTCGGCTCCGCCGAGCACCCGGAGCCCGGTCGGCCTCGCCCGAACGGAGCGAGCGCAGCGAGCGAGTGAGGGCGAAGCCCTCAGGGCTCGGGGTTGTCGGGGAGGCCGTCGTTGAAGGCCCGGTAGGTCTCGTAGATGTCCTTGCACGTGGCGCACAGCGGCAGCTTGGTGGGGTCCCGCTGCGGCACGAACACCACGCCGCACAGGGCCTCCAGGGGCGTGCCGTAGACCCGGGCCTCGAGGACCTTGGCCGCCGCGTTGCCGCCGTCGGCCTTCACGATGTGGGCGGCCTCGGGCTCGCCCGTGCGCGGCTCGTCGGCCGGGCGGGTCTCCAACACCTCGGCCACACCGGGCTGCAGGGGGGCGACCACGGCCCCGATGCTACCGGCCCACCGGGCGGTCACCCGCCACGCGCCCACGGGGACGGTCAGGCGCGCAGCCCCCGCCCGTGCGTCTCCAGCAGGTGGTCGACCAGTCTCTCAAGCGGCACCAGTGGGTAGTGGGCCATCGAGATGGCGAGCGAGGTGATGCCGTGGACGACGGTCCACAGGCCGGTGGCGACGAGGACCGGGTCCTGGCGGGCGATGGCGCCGCCGGTCATGGCCCGGTCCACCGTCTCCATCAGGGCGTTGAAGCCGCACGCGGCGAGGAACTGCTCGTCGGGCGGCTGCTCGCTCGGGTCCGGTCTCGACATGAACAGGATCCGGTACTGCTCGGGATGCTCACGGCCGAACCGGACGTACGCCTTCCCCCGATGGAGCAGCTCCTCCAGGGGGTCCTCGATGCCCTCGACCGCCGCCTTGATGTACTGGTCCAGGTCGACGAAGTGGCGGAGGCAGACGGCGTTGATCAGCTCGGCCTTGTCGGCGAAGTGCAGGTAGATCGACGGCGGCGTCACGCCGACGGCGTCGGCGACGGCCCGAATGGAGACGGCCTCCCGGTCGGCGGTGCGGAGGAGGAGCTGCGAGGCGGCGTCGAGGATCTCGGCGCGCAGCCGGTCGCCCTCGCCGCGACGGGCCCGCGGGCGGCGGACGGGAGCGGTCACGACACCCCCGGCCTCGGCTCGCGGTGGGCACGGTCGCGGGCTGCCACACCGACCCGCCCCGGTCGCCGGCTCAGCACCATTTCGTCCTTCTTGACGAGGGTCGCGTCAAGTTGACTCCCCGGCGAACCGACTGTCAACCACGCCGGCGCCCCGCCGGGGCACTCACGGCGCGGTGTGCGACGGCCGCCCGTCGGGGGCGAGGCGGGCGATGGCGGCCACGGCCTTGTAGACCGCCTCGGCGGGACCGAGCTCGTCCGGGCGCAGCAGGTTGGCCATGATGCGCAGGACCCACTCCATGAGCGTGCGCGACCGCATGCCGGTGCTGACCAGGGCGCGCATGGCCGTGGGGTGGCCGATGATGCGGACGAAGGCGGAGGCGACCTTGTAGTAGAGCTCGTACTCCTCCCGGGCCCGCCGGGGGTAGTCCTCCAGCGCCGTGGTGTCGCCGGTGGCGAGGGCCCGGCCCACCGCCTCGGCGGCCATGCGCCCCGTCTCGTAGGCGTAGCAGATGCCCTCGCCGTTGAACGGGTTGATGGCGCCGCCGGCGTCGCCGATCACCAGGTGGGAGGGGCCGCTGGTGGGCGACAGCGAGAACGCCATGGGGAGCTTGCCGCCGGTGGGCGGCCCGCACGACGTCTCCGGGCGGATCCCCCACGACGGCGGCGCGTAGGCGGCGAACGACTCCATCAGGTGGCTGGTGTTCACCGACTTCCACCGCTTCGACGTGGAGAGGAGCCCGACGCCCACGTTGACCCGCCCGTCGCCCACGGGAAAGATCCATCCGTAGCCGGGCAGGACGGTGCCCGACGCGTCACGGATGTCGAGGTGGCTCTCGATCCACGGCTCGTCGTGGCGGGGCGACTCGTAGTACCCCCGGATGGCCAGCCCCATCGGCCGCGACCGGTCGCGGCTGGTGCCCAGGGCCCGGCCGAATCTGGAGTTGGCCCCGTCGGCCACGATCACATAGCGGGCGGCCACCTCCTCGGTCAGGGAGCCGCCGGCGTCCTTGCGCCGCACCACCGCGCCTCGCACGGCGGCGCCGTCCAGCACCGGCGACACCGCCTCGGACTCCTGCCAGATGGTGGCGCCCGCCTTCGCGGCCCGCTCGGCCACCAGCTGGTCGAGGTCCTTGCGGGTGACGACGTAGCCGTAGGTGGGGAAGTCGGGGTGGTCGGGCCAGCGCAGCTCCAGCGTCCGGCCGAACGCGATCGACCGCAGCCCGTCGAAGCGGTGGTGGCCGGCCAGGGCGCCGGCCAGCCCCATGTCGTTGAGCTGCTTCACCGAACGCGGCGTGAGCCCGTCGCCGCACGTCTTCTCCCGGGGGTACCGCTTCTTCTCCACGAGCAGCACGTCGTGGCCCGCCTCGGCCAGCCAGTAGGCGCACGACGCGCCCGCCGGGCCGCCGCCCACGACCAGCACGTCGTGGCTGGTGGTCACCGATCCATCCTCGACTTAGCTCCTGCCCGGCCGCGCGGGCGGGGCTAGAGCTCCTCGCGCTCGTAGAGGACGACGGCCTGGATCTCCTCGTCGGAGAGGCTGGGGAAGCCGGGCATGCCGCCCGTCGCCGTGCGCTGCCCACCGGGCCGGTCCTCGGCGCCGTAAGGCTGGCCGCGGAACGGCGCCGAACCCGTCCTGATCCACTCGGCGTGGTCCGCCTCCTCGGGGAAGGTCAGCGCCGCCTCGCCTCCGGCCACGGCCGGCCCGACGCCGCCCTCGCCGGCGCCGCCGTGGCACGACCCGCAGCCCTGGGCCCGGTACACCTGGGCGCCCAGGGCGGCGCCGGTCAGCGCCTCCTCGTGGGAGCGGTCACCGAAGGCGCCGATGTAGAGGATGCCCCAGAACGGCAGGGCGGCCAGCACGGGCATCACCCACACGGGCATGCGGCCCTTCTTCGCCTCGGGCCGGAGATAGGTGGGGACCGGCTTCTCCTCGACCGGCGCGGGCGGTGGCGCCGGGGCGCCCGCCGGCGCGGGGGCCCCGGCCGGGGCCACGGTGGCGGGCGCCGCCGACCCCGCCGCCGGTGCCGCCTCGGCGGGCGCGGGGGAGGCCTCCGCCGACGACCCCGCATCGGAGCCACCGGCCAGGCCGAGCGCCTTGCGCCGCTCGCGGGAGCGGGCCAGGAGGTGCTCGGGGACTTCGGTCACGCAGGAACCTCCGGACGGGCGAGGGCCGACCCGACGACTGTACGCGCCCCCGGCGGCGGAGCACCAAGCGGGTGCGCGACCGGCCCGGGCGGCGATGTGAAGAAACGAAAGGGGTCGTGCTAGAACCGATCCGGTCGACCGCGACGGGCCTCCCGGCCCGTGGGGTACGATTGTGATCTATTTCACGAGCAGCCGCCGTCGGGAGAGTGGATGGTCGCCTTTCTGGCATCCGTGATCGTCACCCTCATCCAGATCGCCATCATCGTGGTGGTGGCCAAGCGCCGCGCGCCGGGCACGCCGATGACGTGGGGTGAGGGCTACCTGGCGGCCACGTTCGTGTTCGCCTGGATGCTGATGGTCTACGGCATCGTCCCCAACCAGTGGCTGGCGTGGGCCGACAACGAGCTCGGATGGCGGAGCGACTCCATCGGCGTCCCCACGCCGTTCGGACGGCTGTGGCCGGACGGGGTCACCTTCTTCGGGAGGGGCCGCCTCGAGATCACCGCCCAGGTGATCCGGGACCTCATCGCCACGCTCATCTACATCGTGGCGTTCGTGGGCCAGATCGTGGGGTGGCTGTGGTGGCAGAAGCGGGGCAAGAAGACCGCGCCACCCCCGGCGATCGAGACGTCGGCGTTCGGCCGGCCTCTCGTCAGGAAGGTCTAGGAGGCGACATGGCCAAGACGGAAGCGAACCCCCCGATGCCGGCCTTCCCCGGTGAGTACGTCCTCACCGAGGTGGCGCCCGCCGACCTGTCCAAGTCGGTGAAGCCGAAGCAGTTCCTCCACATCGACCAGTCCGAGTGCATCATGTGCGAGGGCTGCGTCGACATCTGCCCGTGGAAGTGCATCCACATGCTCTCCACCGAGTCGATCGCCGAGGCGCCCAACACGACGCAGCCGGGGCTGGACCCCGACGACCACGTGGTGTTCGTGGTCGACGAGGACGTGTGCACCCGCTGCGGCCTCTGTGTGGACCGCTGCCCCACCGGCGTGATCATCATGGGCAAGACCGGGGTGGCGCCCCGCGAGGGCGACCCGCACCAGCGGGACAACAAGTACGGCTATTCCTACGGCATGCGGTTCTAGAAGGGGAGACGGGTGGCGAAGCGCATCGCCTCGAAGGGCGAGTTCTCCAGGAAGCTCTCGGAGCGGATGGAGAAGGTCCAGGGGTCGCAGTTCTGGTCGTCGGTGTTCCGGCCGGGGTCCATCTTCCGCAAGGGCTACACCGACAGCCCGAGGAACCGGTCCTACGTGATCATGAACTCGGTGCTGTACCACCTGCACCCGGTGAAGGTGAAGCGCCACGCCGTCAAGGTCAGCTACACGCTCTGCCTGGGCGGGCTCTCGTTCTTCCTCTTCATCATCCTCACCGTCACCGGCATCTTCCTCATGTTCTTCTACCGGCCGACGGCGGCCCAGGCGTGGAACGACATCGCCACCCTCCACACGTCGGTGGCGTTCGGGCTCCTGGTGAGGAACATGCACCGATGGGCCGCCCACCTGATGGTGCTCACGGTGTTCCTGCACATGGCGCGCGTCTTCTACCACGGCGCCTACAAGCCGCCCCGGGAGTTCAACTGGATCATCGGCGTGGTCCTGCTCACCCTCACCCTGCTGCTGTCCTTCACCGGCTACCTGCTGCCGTGGGACCAGCTGGCGCTGTGGGCGGTGACCGTGGGGACGAACATGATGGGCTACACGCCGGTGTTCGGGAACCAGGTCCGCTTCGTGCTGCTGGGTGGCGTCGAGATCGGCACGGACACCCTGCTGCGGTGGTACGTGCTCCACGTGTTGATGTTGCCATTCGTCATCGTCATCTTCATGGCCGTCCACTTCTGGCGTGTCCGCAAGGACGGCGGCATCTCCGGGCCGCTGTGATGCACGCCGCGTCGAGCTCCACGGGAGGGCACCGTGCCTGAGGTTCCCGAGCACCTGCTCCAGCGGTCGCGGGACCGTCGCGCCTTCCTCGCCGCCTCGGGCGGCGGGGCCGGGGGTGGTGGCGGCGGCGGCGGCGCTGCGGCCGCGGCCGAGCCCGGCGACAAGATCCCCACCGCCCTGCTCGAGCGCAGCACGGCGGCGCCCGCTGCCGCTCCGCCCGCGGGAGCCCGTCCCGCCCCGGCGGCGGCCGGCCCCGCCGGGCACACCCAACGGCTGCTCACCGTCGTCAAGGCGGGGTCGATCCAGGACGTGAAGGCCACGCCCACCGACAAGGTGCACACGTGGCCGCACCTGCTGATCGGCGAGTTCGTGGCGTCCATGGCCATGACCGCCTTCCTGCTGGTGTTCTCGGCCGTCGTCAACGCTCCCCTCCTGGGCATGGCGAACCCGAACCGCACGCCCAACCCGTCCAAGGCGCCGTGGTACTTCCTCGGCCTCCAGGAGCTGCTCACGATGTTCCACCCCATGGTGGCGGGCGTCACCATCCCCGGCATGGGCCTGTTCGTCCTGGGCACGGCCGGCTACATCGACAAGAACCCGAGCAACAAGCCCGAGGACCGGAAGTTCGCCATCGGGCTCATGACGCTGTTCCTCATGTTCTGGGCCGTCCTGGTGATCATCGGGTCGTTCTTCCGGGGCGAGGGCTTCAACTTCATCCTCCCCTGGCGCCAGGGCGTCCACGACATCTTCGACCTGTAGGGAGCGCGCACCGTCATGGACAGCAGCACCGTCGTCCTGATCGCCACCGTGGTGGTGGTGGTGTTGGGGGCGCTCTTCGTCTTCACCACGTCGGCCCGGCGCGATCGGAGCTCCGCCGTCCGGGCCCGGGCCGAGGCACGCCAGGCCGAGCACGACGCCGAGGCCAAGGCCCACGAGCGCAGCGCGACCGGCCGGGAGGTGGAGCGGGCGGCCGCCCTCCAGCGCCGCGGCGGCGGTGCGGTGGTCGTCGCCCCCGGCGGCGCACCCCCCGCCCCCCGGGCGCCCATGGAC
>DATLFN010000004.1 GCA_035540975.1 Acidimicrobiales bacterium | reverse complement strand
CGAGGCGTTCGGGGCCGAGCCGCCCGGCGGCGTCACCACCGGCGAGGCGGTGTTCAACACGGTGATGACCGGCTACCAGGAGGTCGTCACCGACCCGTCGTACGCCGGCCAGGTCATCGCCTTCACCTACCCGCACATCGGCAACTACGGCGTCACCCCGTCGGACGACGAGAGCGGGCGCCCGTTCTGCCGCGGCGTGGTGGTGCGCGACCTGGCCCGGCGGCCGAGCAACTGGCGCTCAACCGAGTCCCTGGACGCCTTCCTCGCCCGCCACGGCGTGGCCGGCATCACCGGGGTGGACACCCGCCGCCTCACCCGCCACCTCCGCGAGGCGGGGTCGATGGCGTGCGCCTTCGGCACCGCCGACGAGCGGTCGCTGAAGGAGGCGGCGGCCGCCGAGCCGGGGACGGAGGGCGTCGACCTGGTGGCCACCGTCACCACGGCCGCGCCGTACCGGGTGGGCGACGGCCCGCGGTTGGTCGTGGCCTACGACTACGGGATCAAGCGCACCATCCTGCGCCACCTCGGCGAGATGGCCACCGTGGACGTCGTCCCCGCGGCCACGCCGGCGGCCGACGTGCTCGCCCGCCGTCCCGACGGGGTTTTCCTGTCCAACGGGCCGGGTGACCCGGCGGCGGTGGGCTACGCCATCGACGCCATCGGCCAGCTGCTGGGCCGGGTGCCGGTCTTCGGCATCTGCCTCGGCCACCAGCTGCTGGGCGCCGCCCTCGGCGCCGAGACGTACAAGCTCAAGTTCGGCCACCACGGGGGCAACCACCCGGTGCGGCGGCTGGCGAACGGCAGCGTGGAGATCACCAGCCAGAACCACAACTACGCGGTGAGCGGGGGATCGCTGTCGTCGGCCGACGTCACCCACGTCAACCTGAACGACGGCGTGGTCGAGGGGCTGCGCTGCCGCGACGCGCCCGCCTTCAGCGTGCAGTACCACCCGGAGGCGGGGCCGGGGCCCCACGACGCCCGTTACCTGTTCGCGCAATTCGAGGAGCTGATCAGCGGTGGGGCGTAGGGACGACCTGGAGTCCATCCTGATCATCGGCTCGGGGCCGATCGTGATCGGCCAGGCGTCGGAGTTCGACTACTCCGGCACCCAGGCCTGCCGTGTCCTCCGGGAGGAGGGCTACCGGGTGATCCTGGCCAACTCGAACCCGGCCACGATCATGACGGACCCCGAGTTCGCGGACCGCACCTACGTCGAGCCCCTGAGCCCGGACGTGCTGGCCGCCATCGTGGAGCGCGAGCGGCCCGACGCCGTCCTGCCCACCCTCGGCGGCCAGACCGCCCTGAACCTGGCCATCGCCCTCCACGAGCGGGGCGTGCTGGAGGAGTTCGGCGTCGAGATGATCGGGGCCAAGCCGGAGGCCATCGGCACGGCCGAGAACCGTGACCGCTTCAAGGAGGCCATGACGGAGATCGGCCTGGCCGTCCCCCCGTCGGGCTTCGCCTACGACCTCGACGAGGCCCTGGAAGTGGGCAGGGACATCGGCTTCCCGCTCATCATCCGGCCCTCGTACATCCTCGGGGGTGAGGGGACGGGCATCGCCTTCTCCGAGGAGGACCTGCGGCGGATGGCGGCCACCGGCCTGGCCGCCAGCCCCGTGTCGGAGATCCTCATCGAGCGTTCCATCGCCGGCTGGAAGGAGTACGAGCTGGAGGTGATGCGCGACAAGGCGGACAACTGCGTGGTCGTCTGCTCCATAGAGAACGTGGACCCGATGGGGGTCCACACCGGCGACTCCATCACGGTGGCGCCCGCCCAGACCCTGTCGGACGTCGAGTACCAGCACATGCGCGACGCCGCCTTCGCCTGCATCCGGCGCATCGGCGTGGAGACCGGTGGGTCGAACATCCAGTTCGCCATCAACCCCGGGAACGGCGACATGGTGGTGATCGAGATGAACCCGCGGGTGAGCCGGTCCAGCGCCCTGGCCTCGAAGGCCACCGGGTTCCCGATCGCCAAGATCGCCGCCCGCCTGGCCGTCGGCTACACGCTGGACGAGATCGCCAACGACATCACCCGCAAGACGCCGGCCAGCTTCGAGCCGACCATCGACTACGTCGTCACCAAGATCCCCCGCTGGGCGTTCGAGAAGTTCCCCGGCACCCGCGGCGTGCTCGGCACCCGCATGCAGTCGGTGGGAGAGGCGATGGCGATCGGGCGGACCTTCCCCGAGTCGCTCCAGAAGGGGCTGCGGTCGCTCGAGCACGGCCGCCTGGGCCTCAACTGCGACCCGGCCGAGGCCGCCCTCGACGGGGTGGACGACGACGACCTGGTGCGCATGGCCGCCCTCGCCACGCCCGACCGCCCCTTCCAGCTGGAGGCGGCCCTGCGGCGCGGCATCACCGTCGAGCGCCTGGCCGCGGCCACCAGCGTGGACCCGTGGTTCCTCGACCAGCTGTCGATGGTGGTGGAGGAGCGCCGCCGGCTGGAGGCCGCGTCACTCGGGTCGATGGCGCCGCGGGCGTGGCGGCGGGCCAAGCGCCTCGGCTTCGGCGACGCCCAGCTGGCCTGGCTCTGGGGCACCGACGAGGCGGCCGTACGCGCCGCCCGCCTGGGCGCCGGCGTGCGCGCCACGTTCAAGACGGTGGACACGTGCGGCGCCGAGTTCGAGGCCGCCACGCCGTACCACTACTCGTCCTACGAGGACGAGGACGAGGTGGTGGCGTCCGACCGGCGCAAGGTGATCATCCTCGGCTCCGGCCCCAACCGCATCGGCCAGGGCATCGAGTTCGACTACTGCTGCGTCCACGCCAGCTTCGCCCTGCGCGACGCCGGCTTCGAGACGATCATGGTCAACTGCAACCCCGAGACGGTTTCGACCGACTACGACACCAGCGACCGGCTCTACTTCGAGCCCCTCACGCCCGAGGACGTCCTCAACGTGGTGGAGGCGGAGCGGGCCAGCGGCGAGCTGGCCGGCGTCATCGTGGCCCTGGGGGGGCAGACGCCGCTCAAGCTGGCGAGCGTCCTCCCGCCCGAGCTCGTCCTCGGCACCAGCCCCGAGTCGATCGACCTGGCCGAGGACCGCGAGCGCTGGAACGCGCTCTGCGCCCGCCTGGAGATCCCCCAGCCGGCGGGCGGCACCGCCGTGACCGTCGAGGCGGCCCTGGCCATCGTGGAGCGCATCGGCTACCCGGCCCTGGTGCGCCCCAGCTACGTGCTCGGTGGCCGGGCCATGGAGATCGTCTACGACGACGACGGCCTGCGCCGGGCCATGGCCGAGATGGCAGGGTTCGGCTCGCTCGGGCGCGAGGGCGGCCTGTCGGCGTCGCGGCCGGTGCTGGTGGACCGCTTCCTGGAGGACGCCGTCGAGGTCGACGTGGACTCGGTGCGCGACGCCACCGGCGAGGTCGTGATCGGCGGGGTCATGGAGCACGTGGAGGAGGCGGGCGTGCACTCGGGCGACTCGGCGTGCGTCATCCCGCCCCCCACCCTGCCCCGCGCCGTCGTCGAGGTGATCGAGGGCTACACGCGCGACATCGCCACCGCCCTCGACGTGCGCGGCCCGCTCAACGTCCAGTACGCGGTCAAGCACGGGCAGGTGTTCGTCATCGAGGCCAACCCCCGCGCCAGCCGGACGGTGCCGTTCGTCTCCAAGGCGACGGGCGTGGCGCTGGCCAAGGTGGCGGCCCGGGTGATGGCGGGAGCGACGCTGGCGCAGCTGCGGGAGGAGGGCATCCTCCGCCCGCCGGTCGAGGGCGGCCACGTGAGCGTCAAGGAGGCGGTGCTCCCGTTCAGCCGGTTCCCCGACGTCGACACGGTGCTGGGCCCGGAGATGCGCTCGACGGGCGAGGTCATGGGCATCGACACCACGTTCGGGCTCGCCTTCGCCAAGAGCCAGATCGCGGCGGGGGACCGCCTGCCCGAGTCGGGGGCGGTCTTCTTCTCGCTGGCCGACCGCGACAAGGAGGGCGGCCTGGCCGCCGCCGCCCGGTTCTACGAGCTGGGGTTCACGCTGGCGGCGACGGCCGGGACGGCGGCGTTCCTCGAGCACCAGGGCGTGCCGGTCGAGACGGTGGTGGGGAAGGTGGGCGACCCCGGCGGTGGGCCGACGGCCGTCGACCTCATCGCCAGCGGCAAGGTCCAGTTGGTGGTCAACACGCCACGCGGCCGGGGCCCGCGCGCCGACGGGGCGTACATCCGCACGGCGGCCAACGTGCACAACGTCCCGTGCCTGACCACCGTGGCAGCGGCGCGCGCGGCCGCCGGCGGGATCGCCGACTGGGGCAAGCACGGTTTGTCGGTGCGGTCGCTCCAGGAGTTCCTGGAGGGGGACCAGCTACGGCTCCCGCTCTAGGTTCGCCGGGCCTGGCGCGCCCGGGCCGCCCGGGTCCCGTCCCTCACGGGCCCCTCCCTATGGGTCCTCCCCAGCTGCGCTGGGGCCCCACCCATGGGGACCCCTCCCGTACGGGCCACCGGGGCGGCTGGCGCACCGGCTCGGCCGCCACGCGAGAGGCGCGCTGGGTGGGGGGTTGGCGGCGTGCCTCGTCGGTGGTTCCCTCGTCCCGTGGTGGGGCCCGCCCGGCCGGACCTGGATCGGGGACGGCACCGGTTTCGGGTCGCTTTCGGCACGGGGCCGGGCCGGGGTGTGTCGGTGGTCGTCGGTGAGGCGATCGCATCGGGACGTTGCCGTGGACCTGTCGACGCGCGTGGGGGCGGTCTCCTTGCCCAACCCGGTGCTCACCGCTTCGGGGACCTCTGGGCACGGGGCCGAGCTTTCGGCGTACTTCGATCTCTCCACGCTCGGGGCCGTGGTGGTGAAGTCGTTGTCGGCCTCCCCGTGGCCGGGCAACCCGGCGCCGCGCGTGCACGAGACGGCCGCCGGCATGCTCAACAGCGTCGGGCTCCAGGGGCCGGGGGTGGAGGGGTGGATGGAGCGGGACCTGCCCGCCCTGGTCGCCACCGGGGCCCGGGTCGTCGCCTCGATCTGGGGGACGTCGGTGGACGGGTACGGGAAGGCGGCGGCCATGCTGGCCGACGCGCCGCCCGCGGTGGTCGCGGTGGAGGTGAACCTGTCGTGCCCGAACGTGGAGGAGCGGCGATCGGTGTTCGCCCACTCGGCCTCGGCGACGGCCGATGCGGTGTCGGCGGCACTCACCTGCGGCCGGCCGCTCTGGGCCAAGCTGAGCCCCAACGTGACCGACCTGGCGTCCATCGCGTCAGCCGCCCTGGGAGCCGGGGCGTCGGCGCTCACCCTGATCAACACCGTCATGGGGATGGCCATCGACCCGGTGACCCGCAGGCCGGTGCTGGGCGCTGGAGGAGGCGGCCTCTCGGGACCGGCCATCCACCCCGTGGCGGTGCGGGCCGTCCACGAGTGCCGCGCCGCGTTCCCCGAGGCGCCCATCATCGGCGTGGGCGGCGTCGCGACGGGTGCCGACGCGGTGGAGCTGCTCGTCGCCGGGGCGTCGGCCGTTCAGGTCGGCACGGCCACCTTCGCCGACCCCCGCGCGCCGGTCCGCGTGCTCGACGAGCTTCGGGAGTGGTGCCGGCGCCACAATGTCACCCGACTCGCTGATCTGATCGGAGCCAGCCATGACCCAGGTTGAGACCCTTCCCCGTCGCGACGCCGACGTCCGCAACCGGCTGGCCGTCGCCCTCGACGTGGACGACCTGGTCGAGGCCACCCGGATCGCCAAGGAGGTGCGCCCGTGGTTCGGGGTGGCCAAGGTCGGCCTCGAGCTCTTCAGCGCCGCCGGCCCGGATGCGGTGGTGGAGATGGTCGAGTGCGGCTACCGGGTGTTCCTCGACCTCAAGCTGCACGACATCCCGACGACCGTGCGCCGGGCCGCCCACGTCGTCGGCGCCTTGGGCGCCACGTACGTGACGCTCCACGCCGCCGGCGGGTCCCCGATGCTGCGGGCGGGCGTGGAGGGTTTCGCCAACGGCGCCAGCAACGCCGGCCTGCCGCCGCCCATCGCCCTCGCCGTCACCGTCCTCACGAGCGACGACGACGCCCCGCCCCACGTCCTCGGCAAGCGCGTGCAGACGGCGGTCGAGTCGGGCTGCCGGGGGATCGTCTGCGCCGCCACCGACGTCAGGGAGGCCAAGCTGCTCGCACCGCGGCTGGTCACCGTGGTTCCCGGGATCCGTCCCGCCGGCGCCAGTCGCGACGACCAGAAGCGGACCTCGACACCGCAGGGCGCGCTGGCCGTGGGCGCCGACCTGCTGGTGATCGGCCGGGCCGTGACGGCGGCCGCCGACCGGGCGAAGGCGGCCGCCGAAGTCGTCGGCCCGCTCTCCCTGGAACGCCGCCAGCGGGCACAGGACGCGCCGCAGGCGCCGCGCTAGGGTGCCCGGCGTGCCGCTCCCTCCCGAACTCTCCCCGGAGGCGCGCAAGGCCGCTCTCGAGAAGGCGGCCGCCGCCCGGCGCCAGCGAGCCGAGCTCAAGGAGAAGCTCAAGATGGGCTCCGTCAACCTCGCTGAACTGTTCGAGCTGGCCGATCGCGACGAGGTCGTCGGCAAGACCAAGGTCGTCGCCGTGCTCGAGTCGCTGCCGGGGCTGGGCAAGGTGAAGGCCCGCCGGGTCATGGAGAGCGTGGGCATCAGCGCCACGCGCCGCCTCCAGGGGCTCGGGGCGCAGCAGCGCGACCGGCTGCTCAAGGAGCTCGGAAAGCCCTGATCCTCGTCGTCTCCGGGCCCGGGGGCGTCGGCAAGGGGACCCTGGTGTCGCGGCTGCGCGAGCAGGTGCCCGGGGTGTGGATCAGCCGGTCGTGGACCACCCGGCCCCGCCGGCCGGGCGAGCCGGCCGACGCCTACGTCTTCGTCGACCGGCCCACGTTCGAGCGTCGCGTCGACGAGGGCGGGTTCCTCGAGTGGGCGGAGCTGGAGGCGAACGGTCACCTCTACGGCACGCCGTGGCCCGGCGCGCCGCCCGGGGCCGACGTCGTCCTGGAGATCGACGTGCAGGGCGCGGCCCAGGTGCGCGAGCGCCATCCCGAGGCGGTGGTGGTCCTGGTCGTCCCGCCGTCGCACGAGGAGCTGGCCGCCCGCATGCGCAAGCGCGGGGACGACGAGGACGCCATCGCCAGCCGGCTCGCCATCTCCGGCCACGAGGAGGCGCAGGGACGGCTGCTCGCCGACCACGTGGTCGTCAACGACGACCTCGAGCGGGCCGGCGACGAGCTGGCCGGTATACTGCTTCGTTCCCGCCGGTCCGCGCCTCCGGGCCCGTGACCCCGGCGGGCGCCGCGTAAGCGACCGCACCCCGAGATGGAGAGAGCCGATGGCCCAGCGCCGCCGCCAGACGATGATGGACCCGCCCGTCGAGAGCCTGCTCGGCAAGGTGGACTCCAAGTTCACCCTCGTCACGCTGTCCGCCCGGCGGGGCCGCCAGATCAACTCGTACTTCAACCAGCTGGGTGAGGGGCTCGGCGCCATCGTCCCCCCGCAGGTGACGTCGGTCTCGCGCAAGCCCCTGTCGATCGCCCTCGAGGAGATCGCCGCCGACAAGATCCGCTACAAGCGCCAGGAGCCGGCCGGGGCCCCCGAGGAGGGCTGACATCGGGGCGCCCGGCGACCCGGCCGCCGTACGGGGCCGCCGGGTCGTGCTCGGGGTGTGCGGGGGGATCGCCGCCTACAAGGCGGTGGAGGTGTGCCGCCTCCTCGTTGACGCCGGCGCCTTCGTGTCGCCCGTGCTCACCGAGGGGGCCACCCGCTTCGTGGGGGAGGTCACGTTCTCGGCGCTGGCCTCCGAGCGGGCCCGCACGTCGCTGTTCGACGACGCCGACCCCATCCCGCACACCACCCTCGGACGGGCGGCGGACGTGATCGTGGTGGCGCCCGCCACCGCCCGCCTGCTGGGCGCCTATGCAGCCGGCATCTCCGACGACCTGCTCACCGCCACCCTGCTCGCCACCCGGGCGCCGGTGGTGGCCTGCCCGGCCATGCACACCGAGATGTGGGAGCACCCGGCGACGCGTCGCAACGTCGCCGTGCTGCGCCGCCGCGGCGTCACCGTCGTGGAGCCGGGTGTGGGCCGGTTGGCCGGCGGCGACGAGGGCGCCGGCCGCCTGGCCGAGCCGGTCGACATCGTGGCCGCCGTCGCCGGCGTGCTGGCGCGCACGCGGGACCTGGCCGGGCGGCGGGTGGTGGTGACGGCGGGCGGCACCCGCGAGCCGATCGACGCCGTGCGCTTCGTGGGCAACCGGTCGTCGGGCAAGCAGGGCCATGCCGTGGCCGACGAGGCGGCCGCCCGGGGCGCGGCCGTCACCCTCGTCACCACCACCCGCCGGCGGGCGTCGGCCGGGGTGGACGTCGTGCGCGTCGAGACGGCGGCCGAGATGGAGGATGCCGTGCTCGCCGCTGCCGCGCACGCCGACGTCGTGATCATGGCCGCCGCCGTCGCCGACTTCCGCCCCCGGGCGCCCGTCGCCGGGAAGCTGAGGAAGGCCGACGGCGTGCCCGAGATCGTCCTGGAGCCGACGCCCGACATCCTGGCCGCCCTCGGTCGCGACCGGCGCCCGGGCCAGGTGCTCGTGGGGTTCGCAGCGGAGACGTCCGACCTCGCCGCGTCCGCCCGGCGCAAGCTGGCGGACAAGGGCGTCGACCTGGTCGTCGCCAACGACGTGTCGGCGCCCGGGGCCGGGTTCGACGCCGACACCAACGAGGTCGTGCTGGTCGGCGCCGACGGGACCGAGCAGACTGTTCCCCTGACCGACAAGCGGGAGGTGGCGCGCGCCGTGCTCGATGCCGTCGTCCTCCTCACGAGGAGCGTTCCGTGAGCAGCCGATCCACCTTCACGTCCGAGTCCGTCACGGAGGGCCATCCCGACAAGATGGCGGACCAGATCTCCGACTCCATCCTCGACGCCATCCTGGCCGAGGACCCCATGGGGAGGGTGGCCTGCGAGACGCTCCTCACCACCGGTCTGGTCGTGGTGGCGGGCGAGATCACCACGACGGCCTACGTCGAGATCCCGAAGATCGTCCGCGAGACGATCTGCGGCATCGGCTACGACCGGGAGTCCTTCGGCTTCGACGGCAACACCTGCGGGGTCATCACCTCCATCGACCCGCAGTCGCCCGACATCGCCCAGGGCGTGGACAAGGCGCTCGAGCAGCGGGTGGCCGACGGGGGCGACGAGGACCTGGAGACCCAGGGCGCCGGCGACCAGGGGATGATGTTCGGCTACGCGTGCGACGAGACCGACGACTTGATGCCGCTCCCAATCTGGTTGGCGCACCGGCTGGCCCAGCGCCTTTCGGAGGTGCGCAAGGCGGGGGTTCTCCCGTACCTGCGGCCCGACGGCAAGACCCAGGTGACGGTCACGTACGAGGACGGCCGTCCCGTCCACCTCGACACCGTGCTCATCTCCACCCAGCACCAGCCTGGGCTCGACCTGGAGACGCTGCTCAAGCCCGACCTGGTCGAGCACGTCATCCACCCGATGCTCCCCGAGCAGTTCGCGGCGGACAAGTTCCGGGTGCTGGCCAACCCCACCGGCAAGTTCGAGCTGGGCGGCCCCCACGCCGACACCGGGCTCACCGGGCGCAAGATCATCGTCGACACCTACGGTGGGTCCGCCCGCCACGGCGGCGGCGCCTTCTCCGGCAAGGACCCCACCAAGGTCGACCGGTCGGCCGCCTACGCGGCGCGGTGGGCGGCCAAGCACGTGGTCGCCGCCGGCGCCGCCCGGCGCTGCGAGATCCAGGTCGCCTACGCCATCGGGGTGGCCCGGCCCGTGTCGGTGATGGTGGAGACGTTCGGCACCGAGCAGGTCGACCCCATCAGGATCGGCACCGCCGTCAACGAGGTGTTCGACCTGCGCCCCGCCGCCATCGTGCGCGACCTCAAGCTGCGGCGGCCGATCTTCCGGCGCACCGCCGCCTACGGCCACTTCGGGCGCAGCGACAAGGAGTTCACCTGGGAGAGCCTCTCCCGGCTGAAGGACCTCAAGTCCGCATTGGGCCTGTAGGCCGGTCGCCGTCGCAACCGGAGGTTGCTCGGCGAGCTCGACGGTGCTCCGGCCCGGCGGCGGAGCCGCCGGGCCTCCGCCCTGAAGGCTCGTCGGCCGCCATCCGGGGAGGCCGCCTGCGGCGGCTGCCGGCGGCCCCCGGCCATTGGAAACCCCTCGTCCGTGCCGCCTTGCTTCCGCGCCGGTTTCGCCGGTGACTGAGCGGGTGGTGCGGGTGGTCCCGGATGTGTCGGGGTTGGACAAGGCGTTCGACTACGTGGTGCCGCCGGAGATGGACGCGGACGTCCGGGTGGGGACGTTGGTCCGCGTCTCCCTCCACGGGCGCCGGGTCGGTGGGTGGGTGGTGGCCGACCGCGTCACGCCGCCGGCCGGCGTCCGCCTGAGGCCCCTGGCCAAGGTCACCGGCTGGGGCCCGCCCGGGCCCGTGGTCGACCTGGCCCGCTGGGCGGCGTGGCGGTGGGCGGGACCGGTGCGCCCGTTGTTGCGGGCCGCCTCGCCGCCCGGCGCCGTCCGGGGCCTGCCGGCCCCGCCGGCGGCCCGGGCACCGGCCTCCGCCCCCGGCGACGACGACCCCGTCGTGCGCGAGGCGTTCGCCCGTCCCCGGTCCGTGGTGCGCCTGCCGCCGGCCGCCGACGCCTACCCGCTGGTCGCCGCCGCCGCCTGCCTCGGCCGAGCCCTCGTCGTCACCCCGGCGGTGGGCGACAGCGCCCTTCTGGCCGCCCGCCTGCGCCGGTCGGGAGCGCCGGTGGCGTCGGTGCCCCGCGACTGGGGACGGGCGGCGGCCGGTGGCTCGGTGGTCGTCGGCGCCCGCGCCGCGGCATGGAGCCCGGTCCCCGACCTGGCCGCCGTGGTCGTGCTCGACGCCCACGACGAGTCCCTCCGGGAGGAGCGGGCGCCGACGTGGAACGCCTGGCAGGTCGCGGCCGAGCGTGCCGATCGCGCCGGTGTGCCGTGCGTGCTGGTGTCGCCGTGCCCGACCCTGGAGCAGCTGGCGTGGGGCGAGCTGTCCCTGCCGTCGCGGGCCGTCGAGCGCGCCGGGTGGCCGGCCGTCGAGGTGGTCGACCGCCGCCACGACGACCCCCGTTCGGGGTTGTACTCGGAGCGCCTGGTACGGGTGCTGCGCAGCGCCGGGCGGGTGGCGTGCGTCCTCAACCGCAAGGGCCGGGCCCGGCTGCTCGCCTGCGGGGCGTGCGGCGAGCTGGTCCGGTGCGAGTGGTGCACCGGCGCCATGGCGCAGGACGGCGACGGCCTGCGGTGCCGCCGCTGCGGGGTGGGGCGCCCCCCGGTGTGCCAGGCCTGCGGGGCCGCCCGCCTGAAGTCGCTGCGGGTCGGCGTCAGCCGCGCCCGCGAGGAGCTGGAGGCCCTGGCCGGCCGCCCCGTGGCCGAGGTCACGGGCGAGTCCGACGAGCTGCCCGAGGCCCCGGTGCTGGTCGGCACCGAGGCGCTGCTGCACCGCCTCCGGTCGGCCGACGCCGTGGTGTTCGTCGACTTCGACCAGGAGATGCTGGCACCGAGGTTCCGGGCGGCCGAGCAGGCGCTGGCCCTGCTGGCGCGGGCGGGCCGGGTCGTGGGCGGCCGCGACGGCGGTGGGCGCGTCGTGGTGCAGACCCGGGCGCCCGGCTCGCCCGTGCTGCGGGCCGCCGTGCACGCCGACCCGGGCCGGCTGACGGCCGCCGAGTCGGAGCGGCGGGCGTCCCTGCGCCTCCCGCCGGCCACCGCGCTGGCGCTGGTGTCGGGCGACGCGGCGGCGTTCGTGGCCGCCCTCCCCGCCACGGTGGAGGTGATGGGGCCGGCCGAGGGCCGGTGGCTGGTGCGGGCCGACGACCACCGCACGCTGTGCGACGCGCTGGCGTCCGTGCCCCGCACGGGGGCGCGCCTGCGCGTCGAGGTCGACCCCGCCCGCGCGTAGCTTTCGACCTCATTCGTTCGCTTCGCTCACTCCATTCGGTCGAGTTGGGTCGTGCTCCGGCGGGCGAGCGGAGCTCGCGCCACCTCCGCCCTGTTCCTTCTCGGTGTCCGCAGCCGCAGAGGCCGCCTGCGGCGGCGGGGGGGGGCCGCAGACCTTGCCGCTGCGAACGAATGAGGTCGGGCACGAGCCCGGCGGCCCGGCGGTACCCTGACCGGCAATGGCGATCCACACCATCCGCGTCTACGGCGACCCGGTGCTGCGCGCGCCGACGGCCCTCGTCACCGACGTCGACGCGGCGCTCCACCGCCTCATCGACGACATGATCGAGACCATGTACGACGCGCCGGGCGTGGGACTGGCCGCCAACCAGGTCGGTGTGCAGAAGCGGCTGTTCGTGTGGGACATCGGCGACGGTCCCGGCGTCGCCATCAACCCGGTGGTCTCCGGTCACGCCGGCGAGTGGTCGTACGACGAGGGGTGCCTGTCGGTGCCGGGCCTGTGGTGGCCGATCCTCCGGCCCAGGCAGGTCCATCTGAAGGCGCAGGACCGCGACGGCGACGAGTACGAGGTCGACGCCGACGACATGCTCGCCCGGGTCTTCCTCCACGAGACCGACCACCTGGACGGCAACCTCCTGCTCTCCCGCCTGGACTCCAAGCAGAGCAAGGAGGCGCGCAAGGCCCTGCGCGACCGCGTCCTCGACCTCGACCCCCGGTAGGTCGCCCTGCGACTCGTCTTCCTGGGGTCACCTTCGGCCGCCGTCCCGCCGCTGCGCGCCCTCGTCGAGGCGGGCCACGACGTCGCCCTGGTGGTCACCCGGGCCGACAAGCGGCGGGGCCGCGGCGGTGCCCTGCTCGCCACGCCGGTGAAGGCGGCCGCCGAGGAGCTGGGCCTCCCCGTCAGCCACCGCGTCGACGACGTGCTCGGCACCGGCGCCGAGCTCGGGGTCGTCGTCGCCTTCGGGCGCCTCGTCAAGCCCCACGTGCTGGAAGCGGTGCCGATGGTGAACGTCCACTTCTCGCTGCTCCCGCGGTGGCGGGGAGCGGCGCCCGTGGAGCGGGCCATCCTGGCCGGCGACACCGAGACGGGGGTGTGCCTGATGGGTCTGGAGGAAGGCCTCGACACCGGCCCGGTGTTCCGGCGGGCGGCGGTGTCCATCGGCGAGGACGAGACGGCCGACGAGCTGCGGGAGCGCCTGGTCGAGATCGGCACCCGCCAGCTGGTCGACGCGCTGGCCGAGGGCCTGGGGGAGCCGGAGCCGCAGTCCGGCGAGCCCACCTACGCCGCCAAGCTGGAGAACGACGAGCTCCACCTCGACTGGTCCCTCCCGGCCGAGGAGCTGGAGCGGGTGGTGCGCGTCGGCCGGGCGTGGACGACTCACCGGGCGCGGCGGCTGAAGGTGCTGCGGGCCTGCGCCCACCGGCTGACGGGAAAGGGCGTCGTGGTCCCCACCGGCTCGGCGCCCATGGAGCTGCTGGAGGTGCAGCCCGAGGGCAGGGGCCGCATGGGAGCAGCCGACTGGGCGCGGGGCGTGCGGTGGCACGAAGGCGACCGGCTGGGGACGTGACGGCGAAGGTCCCGGCCCGCCGGGTCGCCGTCGACGCGCTGGTGCGGATCGACGAGGGTGCGTACGCCAACCTGGTCCTCCCGCTGCTGCTGGAGCGCAGCGGGCTCGACCGCCGCGACCGGGCCTTCGTCACCGAGCTCGTCTACGGGGCCACCCGGATGCGCCGGGCGTGCGACTGGTTGGTGGACCGCCTGGTGGACCGGCCCCTCGAACCCGAGGTGCGGGCCGTGCTGCGCCTGGGCGCGTACCAGCTCGCCTTCCTGGGCACGCCGCCCCACGCCTCGGTGTCGGCCACCGTGGACGTGGCGCCCGCGCGGGCACGCGGCCTGGTGAACGCCGTGCTCCGCCGGCTGGCCCGGGAACCGGCGCCCCCCTGGCCCAACCCGGCCACCCGCCTCAGCTATCCCGACTGGGTGGTGCTCCGGCTGGCCGCCGACATCGGCGCGGACGAGGCACAGGCCGCCCTCGAGCAGATGAACGTGGCCCCGCCCGTCACCGAGCGGGCCGACGGGTACGTGCAGGACGCCGCCTCCCAGGAGGTGGCGGCGTACGTGGGCGCGGCGGCGGGGGAGCAGGTCGCCGACCTGTGCTCGGCGCCCGGCGGCAAGGCGACGGCGATGGCCTCGGCGGGGCCGGCGCTGGTGGTGGCGGCCGACGTCTCGCCGGCGCGGGCCCGGCTGGTGGCCGAGAACGTCGGCCGGCTCCGCCTGGCCAACGTGGCCGTCGTGGTGGCCGACGCCGCCCTCCCACCGCTGCGGCCCGCCGTGTTCGACCGGGTCCTGCTGGACGCGCCGTGTTCGGGGCTGGGCGTCCTGCGCCGACGCCCCGACGCCCGGTGGCGCATCCAGCCCGAGGACGTCGACCGCCTCGCCGCCCTCCAGCGCCGGCTCCTCGACGGCGCCGCCGCCCTCGTCCGCCCCGGCGGCCTCCTCGTCTACAGCGTGTGCACGCTGACGCGGGCGGAGACGGTCGAGGTCGACCAGTGGCTGGCCTCGGCGCACCCCGAGCTGGTCGCCGTGGAGCCGCCCGGTCCCCCCTGGGCGCCGCTCGGACGCGGCGCCCGCCTGCTGCCCCAGGACGCGGGGACCGACGGCATGTTCGCCGTCGGCCTGCGGCGGCGCGGCGCGATCTAGCGTCGCGGCCGTGGAGCTGCACGCCAAGGTCCTGACCGTGTCGGACGGCGTGGTCGCCGGCACCCGCGACGACCGGTCGGGAGCCGCCCTGGTCGAGGCGCTGGAAGCCGCCGGGTTCGCCGTCGTCGACCGGCGGGTGGTGGCCGACGGGGCCGACCACGTCGCCCATGCGCTCCGCCAGATGACGCGCAGCTTCACCGGCCTGGTCGTCACCACCGGAGGAACCGGCTTCGGGCCCCGCGACCAGACCCCCGAGGGCACCGGTGACGTCCTCGAGCGCCACGCTCCCGGCCTGGCCGAGGCCATGCGCCTGGTGAACCCGCTGGGGCGGCTGTCGCGGGGGCTGGCCGGGACCGTCGGGCGGGCCCTCGTGCTCAACACCCCCGGTTCGCCGGCCGGCGCCGTGGAGTGCCTGGGCGCGGTGGTGGACGTCCTGCCCCACGCCCTGGCCCTTCTTGCCGACGAGCCGACCACCCACTGACGGCGTGCCCGGCGGCGGCACCGGGGCCGCCCCGTTCTCGACACGGCGCGCCGCCCCCGGGGATCATCGTCGCGTGCACGACGCCACCGCCATGGACCGGGCCATCGCCCTGGGCTGGACGGCGCGCGCCCGTGCCCATCCCAACCCGTGGGTGGGAGCCGTGGTGGTGGGCCCCGACGCCACCTCCTACGAGGGCGCCACGGCGGAGCCGGGCGGCCCCCACGCCGAGGCGGCCGCCCTGGCCTCCGCCGGTGAGGGAGCGCGGGGCGCCACCGTCTACGTCACCCTCGAGCCGTGCCCGCACTCCGGGCGAACGGCGCCGTGCGCCGATGCCCTGATCGCGGCCGGGGTCGAACGCGTGGTGGTGGCGATCGAGGACCCCGACGTGCGGGTGCGGGGCCGGGGCATCGCCCGCCTGCGCGGGGCCGGCGTGTGCGTCGAGGTCGGCCTGCGGGCGGCCGAGGTGACCGCCCAGCTCGCCCCCTACCTCAAGCACCGCGCGACGGGCCGGCCGTGGGTCGTGCTCAAGCTGGCCGCCGGGCTCGACGGCCGCATCGGCGCGCCCGACGGCACCAGCCGGTGGATCACCGGCGACGCCGCCCGCGACGACGCCCACCGCCTGCGGGCCGAGAGCGACGCCGTGCTCGTGGGCGCCGCGACCGTGCGGGCCGACGACCCCGCCCTCACCGTGCGGCGGGTCGACGGTCGCGACCCCATGCGCGTCGTGCTGGGCCGGGCCCCGGAGGGCGCCGCCGTCCACCCCGCGCTGGAGGTGTCCGGCGACCTAGGCGACGTGCTCGACGACCTCGGGCGGCGAGGAGTCGTGCAGCTGCTGGTCGAGGGCGGTGCGAGGGTGGCGCACGCCTTCCACGCCGCCGGCCTCGTCGACCGCTACGTCTTCTACCTGGCCCCCGTGCTGTTCGGCGGCGACGACGCCCGCCCCATGTTCGCCGGGCCGGGGGCGGCGACCATGGCCGACGTGTGGCGGGGCGCGGTCACCGGCGTCACCCGGTTGGGCGAGGACCTCCGAGTCGACCTCGCCCCCCGACAGGAGCGCCCATGTTCACGGGGATAGTCGAGGAGATGGGCCGCCTCCGCCAGCGCGACGGGCCGCGGTTCCGGTTCGACGCCTCCGTCGTCCTCGGTGACCTGGCCGTCGGCGACTCGGTGGCGCACAACGGGTGCTGCCTCACCGTGGCCGAGATCGGCGACGGTTGGTACGGCGTGGACGTGGTGGACGAGACGCTGAGACGGACCGACCTCGGATCGCTGGCGCCGGGCGACGGTGTGAACCTGGAGCGGTCGGTCACCCCCACGACCCGCCTGGGCGGCCACCTCGTGCAGGGCCACGTGGACGCCGTCGGCGAGATCGTGCGGCCCGCCCCCGAGCTGGAGGTGCGCATGCCGGCTGAGCTGGCCCGTTACGTCGTGAGGAAGGGCCCCATCGCGGTGGACGGCTGTAGCCTCACGGTGGTCGACGTGGGCGCCGACCGGTTCACCGTGGCCGTCGTCCCCCACACCGCCTCCGTCACCACCTTGGGGCGGAAGGGCCGGGGGGCCCCGGTCAACCTCGAGGTGGACCTGATGGCCAAGTACGTCGAGAAGCTGCTGGAAGGACGCAGGTAGGCCGTGCCCTTCGCTGACATCGAGAAGGCGATCGCCGCCGTGGCGCGGGGCGACATGGTCGTCGTCGTGGACGACAAGGACCGCGAGAACGAGGGCGACCTCATCCTGGCCGCCGAGCACGCCACGGCCGAGAAGATCGGGTTCTTCGTCAAGCACACCTCGGGCGTCATCTGCATGCCCATGCTGGGCGAGCGCCTGGACCAGCTCGGACTTCCCCTCATGGTCCTCGACAACACCGAGTCGCAGCGCACCGCCTTCACGGTGAGCGTCGACTACCGGCCGGGCACGAGCACAGGGATCTCGGCGGCCGACCGGGCCGCCACCATCCGCGCCCTCATCGACCCGGCGACGTCGCCCGCCGACCTGGCCAAGCCCGGCCACATCTTCCCCCTGCGCTACCGCACGGGGGGCGTGCTGAAGCGGGCCGGGCACACCGAGGCGGCCGTCGACCTGGCCCGCCTGGCCGGGCTGCGGCCCGCCGGGGTGCTGTGCGAGATCGTGCGCGACGACGGCGAGATGGCCCGCCTCCCCGACCTGGAGGAGTTCGCCGCCGACCACGGTCTGCTGCTGATCTCCATCGCCGACCTGATCCGCTACCGGCGCCAGAAGGACAAGCTGGTGAAGCGGCTGTCGGAGGCGCGCCTGCCCACGCCCTACGGGGACTTCGTCTGCTACGCCTACGAGTCCGTCCTCAACGGCGACCAGCACCTGGCCCTGGTCCGGGGGGCGGTGCAGGGCGAGCAGAACGTGCTCGTGCGGGTGCACAGCGAGTGCCTCACCGGCGACGTGTTCGGGTCGATGCGCTGCGACTGCGGGTGGCAGCTGGAGGCGGCGGTGAGGCGGGTCGCCGAGGAGGGCCTCGGCGTCGTGGTGTACCTGCGGGGCCACGAGGGGCGCGGCATCGGCCTGGCCCACAAGCTGCGCGCCTACCGGCTCCAGGAGCAGGGGCACGACACGGTGGACGCCAACCTGGAGCTCGGGCTGCCCGTCGACAGCCGGGAGTACGGCATCGGCGCCCAGATCCTGGTCGACCTCGGCATCACCACCATGCGCTACATGACCAACAACCCGGCCAAGTACGGCGGCCTCGACGGGTTCGGGCTGGAGATGGTGGAGCGGGTCCCCCTGCAGTCCACGCCCAACGCCGAGAACTCGTCCTACCTGCGCACCAAGCGCGACCGCCTCGGCCATCACCTGGAGGGTCTAGATGACGACGATTAGGGGTCAGCTCCGGGGCGACGGCCTCCGGGTGGCCGTGGTGTGCAGCCGGTTCAACGACCTGGTCACCGAGCGCCTGCTGGCCGGCGCCCGCGACGGCCTGGTGCGCCACGGGGTGGACGGCGGCTCGATCACCGTGGCCGAGGTGCCCGGCGCATTCGAGCTGCCGCTGGTCGCCGCCCGCCTGGCGTCGTCCGGCGAGTACGACGCCGTGGTGTGCGTGGGCGCCGTCATCCGGGGCGCCACGCCCCACTTCGACCTCGTCGCCGGCCAGTGCGCGGCCGGGCTCCAGCGGGCCCAGCTCGACACCGGCGTGCCGGTCATCTTCGGCGTGCTGACCACCGACACCGTGGAGCAGGCCCTCGACCGGGCCGGCGGCAAGGCCGGCAACAAGGGCTTCGACGCCGCCGTCGCCGCCGTCGAGATGGTCGACGTGGTGCGCCAGCTCCCCAAGCCACCGGCCGGCGGGGCGGGGTAGCGGAGTGCTGCGACTGGTCCTCCCCAAGGGGTCGCTCGAGTCCTCCACCCTCAAGCTGTTCGAGGAGGCCGACCTCCCCGTGCGGCGGAGCTCGGCCGTCGACTACTCGGCCACCATCGACGACCCCCGCATCGACAGCGTCCGCATCCTGCGCCCCCAGGAGATCCCCCGGTACGTGGCCGAGGGCCTGTTCGACCTCGGCATCACCGGGCGGGACTGGATCGAGGAGACGTCCAGCACCGTCGTGTCGCTCGGCGAGCTGCACTACTCCAAGGCCACGGCCCGCCCCATCCGGGTGGTCCTGGCCGTAGCCGCCGACTCCGCCGTGCGGACCGTCGCCGACCTCCCCGACGGCGCCCGCGTGCACACCGAGTACCCCGAGCTCACGGGCAGGTACCTGGAGGAGCACGGGGTGAAGGCCGAGGTCACCCTCTCCTACGGCGCCACCGAGGCCAAGGTGCCCGACATCGCCGACGCCGTGGTCGAGATCACCGAGACGGGCCGGGCCCTGAAGGCCGCCGGCCTGCGGATCGTCGACACCATCCTCGTCTCCTACACTGAGTTGATCGCCAACCCGGAGGCGTGCGACGACCCGGCCAAGCGGCACGCCATGACCCAGATCCTCACCCTCCTCCAGGGCACGCTGGAGGCCCGCGGCAAGGTCCTGGTGAAGCTCAACGTGGGCGTCGACCAGCTGGACGGCGTCATCGAGCTCCTCCCCGCCATGCGGGCGCCGACGGTGTCCCAGCTGTTCGGCGGCGCCGGCTACGCGGTGGAGACGGTGGTGCCCAAGAGCGAGATCAACATCCTCATCCCGGCGCTGCGCGACTCGGGCGCCACCGACATCATCGAGCTCCCGCTCTCCAAGATCGTGCATTGACGGAATGGGGACGGGTCGCCGACTACGACGACCACAAGGGCTGGGGCCACATCGCCACCGGCGACGGGCGCCTGCTGTTCTTCCACTGCACGGCCATCGCCGACGGCACCCGCACCGTCCCGGTCGGTGCCGACGTCGAGTACGAGGAGGTCACCGACCCCCGCGGCAAGCCGGAGGCGGCGAACGTGCGAGAACGAGGGGCCCGGGCCTAGGAGACCGGTGTCGAACGGGTCGGCCGCTGACGCGGCCGAACGGCTCGGGTGGCCTGAGCAGCGCTTTCTCGGCCGCTCCGTAACCGTCCGGCAGGAGGAGCCGGGTTCGACACCAGTCTCCTAGTCCGACGGGGAGGGGGCGGGGTTGGCGCCGGTCGTGGCCGTCTTCAGCTGGACGTAGGCGAGGCGGAGCTGGGCCAGGCCGTCCCTGACCGTCTCCTCCTCCTGGCCGAGGCGACCGGCGAGCCCGTCCACGACGGCGCCCAGGGCGTCGATGGCGAGCTGGGCCTGGTCCAGCTGCGGAGGCTGGAGCGAGAGGTGGAGGGCGGCCAGCTCGAACAGCCCGAAGCAGTGGTTGGCGATGACCACCGACGCCGGCGTCTCCGCCAGCTGCCGGCGCAACTCGTCCATCCGGGCCTCCAGCTCGGCCTCGGTCTCCGGCCCGGCGGCGCCGGGACCGGGCGGCGGGCCGGCCTCGGCTCGGGGCGGTGGGGCGGTGGCGCCGCCGACGGGGCGCTCGCCTCCGGGTGTCCACAGCGTGCCCATCGCTGGTACCCTATTCCACAAAACCGAACCTGGAAGCGGGGATCCGGCCGACACGGAGCCCCCACCCGACCACCGGATCTCCGCCGAGTGCCCGGGTCGAATGGCCGCCGAGGGCGGGCGTTGCTTCCGACGCCTGCCCTTTCTCGCGAAAGGGCACGATCCCGAGGAGGGGATGCCGCATCGCCGCAGCGGGCGCCAACGAGACCAGGATCAACGACCGGGTACGGGCCCGTGAGGTCCGCCTGGTCGCCGCCGACGGGACGCAGCTGGGCATCAAGTCCCTCCCCGAGGCCCTGCACATCGCACGTGAGGCCGACCTGGACCTCGTCGAGGTGGCCCCGATGGCCAACCCGCCGGTCTGCCGCATCATGGACTACGGGAAGTACAAGTTCGACGCGGCACAGCGGGCGAAGGAGTCTCGGCGCAAGACCTCCAACGTCGGGATAAAGGAGATGAAGTACCGGCCCAAGATCGGGCCCGGGGACTTCGACACCAAGACCCGCCAGGTGAGCAAGTTCCTCTCCCAGGGCCACAAGGTGAAGATCACCATCATGTTCCGGGGGCGCGAGATGAGCCACCAGGAGCTCGGTCTGAAGATCCTCAACCGGGTGGCGGAGGAGGTGGGGTCGGCCGCCAAGGTGGAGGCGGCGCCCAAGGTCGACGGTCGCAACATGATCATGGTCCTCGCCCCCGACAAGCGGGCCCAGGCGCCCAAGAAGGCCGCCGCTGCGAACGGATCGGCACCTCCGCGCGCCGCCACCGGCCACGACACCCCCGGGGCCGCCGCGGCACCACCGCCGGCGGCGCGCGGCTAGCGGATCAGGTAGGTCCGGACGGAGACCCATGCGCCGAGGACGCCGAGGCCGAGCCCGGCGCCGACGACGAGCGTCGTGACGTCGCG
>DATLFN010000003.1 GCA_035540975.1 Acidimicrobiales bacterium | reverse complement strand
CCCCTCGCCCGGGGACCGGCGCTCGTTCTTGGTGACCGTGGCCGTGGCCCACCGCAGGCTGGGGCCGATCTCGTCGGCCACCACCTCGATCTTCGACCGCTTCTCGCCCTCCTGGTTCTCCCAGGAGCGCTGCTCCAGCCGGCCGGTGACGATCACGCGCGAGCCGCGCGAGAGCGACTCGCTGGCGTTCTCCGCCATCTCCCGCCAGCACACCACGTCGAAGAACGACGTGGCCTCCTGCCACTCGCCGCTCTGGCGGTCCTGCCACCGGCGGTTCACGGCCAGCCCGAACGAGGCCGTGGCCTGCCCGCTGGGCGTGAAGCGCAGCTCGGGATCGCGCGTGATGTTGCCGACCAGGGTGACGCTGTTGCCGTTGCTCATGGTCCTCAGCCCTCTTTCGTGCTCTCGCCGCCGTCGGTGGGGACCGCCGCCGCCGCCGTGGCCGACGACCGCGCAACGGCGCGGTTGGCCACGACATCGGGCAGGCGGATCACCTTGTGGCGGATGACCTCGTCGGTGAGGGAGAGCATCCGGTCCAGGTCGGCCATGGCCGAAGGCTCGGCCGACGCCTCGAGGAGGACGTAGAAGCCCTCCCAGCGGTGGTTCAGCTCGTACGCGAACCGGCGCTTGCCCCAGCGGTCGACCCGGCCCGGGTTGCCCCCGCCGGCCGAGATGACGCCGGTGGCCCGGTCGATCGTGGCCCGGATGACGTCCTCCTCCAGGCCGGCGTCGAGGATGACCATGACTTCGTAGGGCCGCAAGGGCCGCACCTCCCTCTGGACCCGGCGCCCCTGGCGCTCGGGGCCCCGGTCGGTCCGGGGCAGGGTCGCATTCGAAGTGGCCATCCTAGTCGACACCGGCGATCGCTCCATCTCGGCGAGAAGCCTGCCAGCCGGGTGTGACATCCACGTCGGGTCCGGGACACGTCCGGCCGGGACACGACCGGCGGTTCACTCCGTGCAGGGCCCGCCGACGCTCATGGTGGAGCCCGGTCCGATGCCGAGCCGGCCCAGCCCGCCCTGGAGCACTTCGAGGGCGACGCGGTACGGCGCCGGCGGCGGGTAGGTGGGACAGCCCTCCTGGTCGGGGCACGGCGCCATGTCGGTCGCGGAGACGAACCGGCCCTCGGCGTCGAACCAGGCGATGCTCAGCGGCACCGGCACGTTGCGCATGTAGAACGCCGACGTGGTGTCGGCGTCGAAGCGGAACAGCATCCCGTCGAAGCCGGCCAGGTCGCGCCGCCCCATCATCCCGCGGGCCCGCTGGGCCTCGGTGTCGGCGAGGAGGGCGCAGTAGCGGCCGGCCGGCGAGGCGGCTCCCGCCGGGGTCACCCGGAACGCCGTCTCCCCGTAGCCCGGGATGCCGCCGAGGACGGGGTCGGCGGGCCCGTCGGCGCCCACGAGGAGGAAGCCCGTCAGCGCCAGGACGGCCAGCAGCGCGACCGCCCAGCCCAGCCAGCGCCGGGCGCGCCTCGGGCCCTTGATGGAGTGGCGCCCCGGCATCAGGCCCGGGGCGGGGGCGGCGCGGTCACGCCGTCTTGCTAGCACCTCCGCCGAGACCGAGGGCGGCGGCGGCCGCCTCCCCCAGCTGGTAGCTCTCGGCGTCGGCGGGGAACCGGCCCGCCCGCACGTCGGCCGCGAACGCCGACACGGCGGCCACTCCTTCGGCCTTGAGCGAGGCGTACCGGCGCACGAACCGGGGCAGCACCCGGTCCTCCAGCCCGACCACGTCGTGGAACACCAGCACCTGGCCGTCGCACCACCGGCCGGCCCCGATGCCGATGGTGGGCACCTCCACCGCCTCGGTGACCAGCCGTGCCACCGGAGCGGGGACGCCTTCGAGCACGATGGCGAACACGCCGGCGGCGGCCAGCGCCCGGGCGTCGACGACCAGCGCGGCGGCGGCGCCGGTGTCCTTGCCCTGGACCCGGTAGCCGCCGGTGGCGTTCACCGACTGGGGCGTGAGGCCGAGGTGGCCCATGACCGGGATCTCGGCGTCGACCAGGGCCGAGACGACGGGCAGCCGCTTGCGGCCGCCCTCCAGCTTCACCGCCGCGGCGCCGGCCCGGACCAGCCGGCCGGCGTTGCGCACGGCATCCTCGGCACCGACGTGGTAGCTGAGCCACGGCAGGTCGGCGACCACCAGGGCTCGGGGACCGGTACGGGCCACCGCCGCCGTGTGGTGCTCCATGTCGTCGACCGTCACCCGGAGGGTGTCCTCGTAGCCGAGCACGACCATGGCGACCGAGTCGCCGACCAGGATCAGGTCGACGCCCGCCTCGTCGGCGATGCGGGCGGACGGTGCGTCGTAGGCCGTCACCATCACCAGGGGCGAGGCGCCGGCCTCGCCCTTGCGGGCCCGCACGGCGGGGACGGTGACCGCGGTCGGTCGTGTCGGCATGGCGAACCTCCTTGACCGTCCAGCGCGCGGAGGCTGCCGGCGGCACCCCCAGTGTGGCACGCCGGGTATCGTCCGGCGCGTGGAGCGCGTCTGCGAGCGGTGCGCCGGGGAGGACGACGACCTGGTGCTCGTCCGGGCGCCGGCCGCCACCGCCGGCGACGTGCCCGGTGGCCCGGAGCTGTGGTGCTTCGAATGCCGGTCGACGGCCGACCACGTGGCCCTCGACGAGGGGTGAGCGGGCCGGCGCCGAGCGGGCCTCGAACCTGTCGCGGGAACGACTCGCATCCGGGTCGTTCCCGCCACAGGTCGGGCGGCGGGGGCGGAGCCGCCTACTTTACTTAGGGGCGGCCGCTGCCCAGCCCCAGCAGGCCCGCCGTCGTGCTCGTCGTGTCCGGCACCCTGGCGGCCGCCACCGCCGTGGTGGGCGGGGACGCCTCGACGTCCGTCGTCGGGGGCGCGGCCTGGACCGCCGAGGTGGGCGGCGTCGTGGTCGACGACGTGGTAGTCGTCGGCAACAGCACGCCCGAGGGTGGCTTGACGGGCCTGCCCCGGCCCAGCTCGGCGGCCGGGAAGCCGCCGGCGTCGACGCCCTTGGTGGCCTCCGACATGAAGCGGCGGAACAGCACGGCCGGGAACGAGCCGCCGTTCACCTTGCGGCCGCGCACGTTGTCCATCTTGCGGACGTTGCCCTCGGGGAACCCCATCCACACGGCGGTGGTGAGCGTGGGCGTGTAGCCGACGAACCAGGCGTCGCCGAAGTCCTGGGTCGTCCCCGTCTTGCCCGCCACCGGCCTGCCGATCCTGGCCTGCGTCCCCGACCCCGACTGCACGACCTGCTGGAGGGCGTGGGTGACCACGTCGGCGACGCCGCGGTCCAGGACCCGGCGACGAACGGGCGCCTGGGCGGGCCGGAGGATGTGGCCGCTGGCGCTGACGACGTCCAGGATCACGGTCGGCTCCACGTGGACGCCGCGGTTGGCGAAGGTGGAGAAGGCACTGGCCATCTCCAGGACCGACACCTCGGACGTCCCGAGAGCCAGCGAGATGTTCTCCACCAGCGGCGAGCGGATGCCGGCCTGGTGGGCCAGCTCGGCCACCCTGGCCGAGCCGACCACCTTGATCAGCTGGGCGTAGACGGTGTTCACCGAGTTCCTGGTGGCGTCGACCAGGCTCACCGACTCGCCGAAGTCGGCGTCTTCGAAGTTCTTGACCACGTAGTCCTTCCCCTGGTTGGCCTTGGGAAAGGTGACCTCGGGCGGGCCCGGGAGCGGCGCCCGCGGGCTGTAGCCGTCGCGCACGGCGGTGGCGAGCACGAACGGCTTGAACGTGGACCCCGGCTGGCGCCCGGTGCCGCCGCCGTCGCGGCCCACGGCCAGGTTCACCTTGGCGAAGGCGTCCGGGGCGTTCCAGTCCCGGCCGCCCACCATCGCCTTGACGTAGCCGTTCTCGTCGATCGCCACCAGGGCGGCCGCCGGGTCGTCGGGCCGGTCGAGGTAGCCGTAGACCGCGTCGTAGGCCTGGACCTGGAGGTTCAGGTCGAGCGTCGTCCGCACCCGGAGCCCGCCCGAGTACAGCGCGCTCCGCCCGTACTGCTGCTCGAGCTGGCGTCGTACGAACTCGACGAAGTACTGGGTCCCCTTCTCGGGGCGGGCGAACGTGGTCTCGGCCCGGCCCCGCTCGATGACGTACGAGGTCACCGGCTCCTTCTCCGCCTCGGCCCGCTGGCGGCCGTCGATCGCACCCACGTCCTCCATCGCCGCCAGGATGCGGGCCCGCCGGGCGGCGGCCGCCTCGGGTGCCTTCGCGGCGTCGGCCACCTCGGGGAGGCGGATGAGACCGGCCAGGTAGGCGGCCTCCCGCAGGCCGATCTCGGTCACGTCCTTGCCGAAGTACGACCGCGACGCCGCCTGCACGCCGTACGCGCCGCGCCCCAGGTAGATGGTGTTCAGGTAGCGCTCCAGGATCTCGCGCTTGTCGTACCGGCGCTCCAGCTTGACCGCCAGCACCGCCTCCTTGAGCTTGCGCATCAGGGTGCGCTCGCTGGTGAGGTAGACGTTCTTGACGTACTGCTGGGTGATGGTCGAGCCGCCCTGGAGCGCCCTGCCCCGCACGTCGGCCCAGGTCGCCCGGGCGATGCCGACGGGGTCTATGCCGGCGTGGTCGAAGAATTCGCGGTCCTCGGCGGCGAGCACGGCGTCCACCAGGACCTGCGGGACCTGCTCCAGCTCGACCTTGACCCGGTTCTCACCGCTGTCCAGCGAGGCCAGCCGGGCGCCGTTGACGTCGGTGATGATGGTGGTCTGGTCCTGGGGCACCTCGGGCGGCAGCGGCACCCGCACCAGCAGGTACGCCGAGCCCGACAGCGCGGTGAAGGCGAGCAGGGTGACGAGGAACAGGAGGCGCCGGTAGCGCCAGACCCAGCTCCGGCGCGCCACCACCGGCGGGCGGCGGCTGGTGGGATGGGGAGAGGGCATACGGGCTCCCGGGGAGCCACGCTGGTCCGAGCCCCCCACGGCTGGGCAAGGTTACCGCCGGCCCGCCGTTCCGCCCCGGCCGGCCGGCGGGCGGCGCCCGCCCGGCGGGCGCACCACCACGACGGGCACGGTGTCGGTGGCCGCGTCGTCGTCCGCAGCCCGCTGGGCCGGGACGGCGCCGGGCTCGGCCTCCTCGGCGGCGGGCTGCGGCTCCTCGGCGGCGGGTACCGGGGCAGGCCGGGAACGCCGTGGCCCGGCACCCGGTCGAGGCGGTCGGGCGGCGGGAGCCGGGGCGACCGGGACGACGGGCGCGGCGGGTTCGGGCGCCGGCGCCGAGCCTGCGGGGCTGGGCGGCGCAGCCGGAGGCGCCGTGCCCCCGTCGGGCGCCGGGCCGGCGTCTCCTCGAGCCGACGGCGCCGCGTCCCCACCTCGGCGTCGCGGCGGCCAGGGGCGGCGGGACGTGGGAAGGGGGGGCGCAGCCGGAGCAGCCGGCGGGCGGCGGCGCGGCCAGTGACGGCGGGCGTGGGCGCGGCGCAACGGCACCGGCCGACCGGTCGGCGGCGGCGGCTCGACGACGTCGTCGACGGGCACGCCCCCGACGGCGGCCGCGCCGGTCACCAGGAGGGCCAGGAGCGCGACGGCCGCCGCCACGGCCACGCCGCGGTCGTAGGGGCCGAGCCCGTCGCCGCCCGCCCATCGCCACGTTCCCGGCACCACCACCAACCACGCCCCGAGGACGAGGGCGGGAAGGACGGCGCCGTCGGCCACGGGCAGGGACCAACGCTCGCCCGGGCGCCCGGCGAGGGCGACCGCCACGCCGGCCGCGCCGGCGACCAGGGCGGCGCCGGCGAACCCCCCGCCGGGCGGCACCTCGGCGGCGGCGAGGGCAGCCGCGCCGGGCAGGCCGAGGACGACCGCCGCCCGCCCGGGTACCGCCAGCCCGAGAAGGGCGCCCGCCGCCAGCAGGCCCCACGCCGGTGCGACGGGGACGGCCGCCGCCGCCACGGCCAGCGCGGCGAGGGCGACCGACGGCCGCTCGGCGACCAGGACGGCCGCCGCCACGGCCAGCGCGGCCCCCAGCACGGACGCAGCGCCCGGCGTCGCCAAGGCGGCGGCAGCCGTCGCCACGACCACGGCGGGCGCAGCCAGAGGCCAAACCCGGTCGGGCCCCCGGGCAACGCCGACCACCAACACGGCGCCTCCGGCGAGGGCGAGGGCGAGGTCGGCTGCGCCGTCGCCGGGGAGCACCCACCCCCCGGCCGAGAGGCGGGCGGCGACCAGGGAGGCGAGCAGGGCCGCGCACCCTCCGGCCACGGCGCGCGCCTCGATCTCGACGACGGCGAACACGGCGAGGGCGGCGGCCAGCGGCGCCGTGTGCCCGGCCGACGCGCCAGCGACGGCGATGGGCAGCAACGCCAGCACGGCGAACGCCGCCCCCGCGCTCCCGGGCGCCCGAGGACGCCACGACGCCCCGACCAGGGCGGCGGTGCCGGCGGCGGCCGCCGCCCCCGAGGCCGTCGTGCCGACGGGTGAGCCGTCGCCTCCGGCCACCGCCACGAGCACCCAGGCGCCGGTGGCCAGCGCGCCCGCCGCCGGCCAACCGGGGCCGGTGCCAGCCGCACCGGCCCGCTCCACCAGCCGGGCGAGACGCGGTCGCCGCTCCACCACCTGGCCGAGGCGGCGCCACCCGCCACCGAGCCGGGGAGGGCGACGCCACCCGCCACCGACCCGGGCAGGGCGCCGCTGTTCGCCACCGACCCGGGGAGGCTCGGAGGCGACGTCGGTCACCCGAGCACCGCCAGCACGAGGGCGGCGCCCCCGGCGACCACCGCGGCTGGCCTGGCCGTCCCGGGTGCCAGGCGCCGGCCCACCGCCACGGTGACGGCGACGCCGGCGGCGGCGGCCCCCAGGCGCAGGGCGACGTCGGCAGGACCACCCGCCGTCCCGGCGACGGCGAGGGCCGCCGTCGACCCGAAGGCGACGGCGGGCCACCACCCGGGCGGGGCGGAGAGCACGAGGGCGGCGGCCGCCGACCACGACGCGGCGACCTCGGCGGGCGACCCGAGCGTCGCGCCGGGGCCGAGCACCGACTGGGCACCGGAGATGGCGTCGAGCGACGTCGAGCCCCAGCGCACGGCCAGCGCCAGGAGGGCGGCAGCTGCCGCAGCCCCGGCCCGCACGTCGGCGGCGACGAGCGCCAGCAGGCAGGCGAGCAAGACCACCTCGCCCGACGACGTGAGCGCCAGCGCCGCCGCCGCGGCCGCCGCGCCCAGGCGCAGCGGCCCGGCGATCAGCCCGACCTCGTCCGCCTCCGGCCCGCCACGTACGTCCGCGCCAGGTGGTTCCACGAGCACCCCGTGCACACCTCCACCACGTAGCACGCCACCTCGCCGGCGCGGCGGGTGAGCTTGGCCAGCTCGGCCGCCCCCTGGAACGCGGCGCCGCCCGGCGGAAGGTGCGACCCGAACGCGTACGCCACGTGCACCAGCTCGAGCTCCTCGCAGATCGGGCACTGCTGCCCGCCCGGCGTTCCCATGCCCCTGGCCGCCCGCAGCAGCTCGGGGTGGGCGTCGCACACGTCCAGCCTGGACAGCCGACCGCGATGGAACTCCTTGATGACGAAGTTCCGCGCCATGCGGTAGTCGATCTGCCCGGGGAGCGCCGCACCACCGGGGGCACCGCGCACGGCGTCGGGGCGGAAGCTCACGGCGACCCAGGGTAGCGGCGCTTCCCCACAGCGCCCGCCCGCGGCGAGGCGACGTGCGCGCCCGCCGCCCGCCGTGCTGCGTTATGCTCGTACCGATATATCGGACCGATACATCGAGGACACCGGGACGAACGTGTTGGAACTGGCGGTACTGGGATTGCTCAAGGAGCAGGAGCTCCACGGCTACGAGCTCAAGAAGCGGCTGAGCAGCGTGCTCGGCCCCCTCTCGAGCGTCTCGTTCGGCTCGCTCTACCCGACCCTCGCCAAGCTGGAGGCGGCCGGCGCCGTCAAGGCGGTGGAGGCCAACCCCGTGCCCCTCGCCCCCATCCCGATGACCGGCTCCCTGGGCGGCGAGCTGCTCGCCTTCCGGGCCCGCCGGGCCGCCGCCCGCACCACCCGCGGGAGCCGGGGCAAGAAGGTCTACGGCATCACCGAGCGGGGGGAGGAGCTGTTCGCCGAGCTCCTCCTCACCGACTCCAACTCCGGCGACGACGACCGGGCGTTCAACCTGCGCCTGGCCTTCGCCCGCTACCTGCCCGCCGACGCCCGCCTCGGGCTGTTCGAACGGCGGCGGGCCCTGCTCGTGGAGCGCCTCGCCCGCGCCCGGGACGCCATCCGGGCCAGCCGGGAGCGCCTCGACGCCTACACCCGCTCCCTGCTGGAGCACGGAACCGAGGCCACCGAGCGTGACATCTCGTGGCTCGACCAACTCATCGCCGCCGAGCGGCAGGAGGATCCCAAGTGAGGAACACCGTCAAGGTCGCCATAGCGGGCGTCGGCAACTGCGCCAGCTCGCTGGTCCAGGGCGTCGAGTACTACCGCTCGGCCGACCCCAACGACACCGTCCCCGGGCTCATGCACGTCGAGCTGGGCGGCTACCACGTGGGCAACGTCGAGTTCGTCGCCGCCTTCGACGTCGACGCCGCCAAGGTCGGCCTCGACCTGGGCAAGGCGGTCTTCGCCGGCCAGAACAACACCATCCGGTTCTCGCCCGTCGGCGAGCTGGGCGTCACCGTGCAGCGGGGCCCCACCCTCGACGGCCTCGGGAAGTACTACCGGGCGACGGTCGAGGAGTCGCCGGCCGAGCCGGTGGACGTCACCGAGGCGCTCCGGGCCTCCGGCGCCGACGTCCTGGTGGCCTACCTGCCCGTCGGGTCGGAGGCCGCCCAGAAGCACTACGCCCAAGCCTGCATCGACGCCAAGGTGGCCTTCGTGAACGCCATCCCGGTGTTCATCGCCAGCGATCCGGAGTGGGCCCGCCGCTTCGAGGAGGCGGGTGTCCCCATCGTGGGCGACGACATCAAGAGCCAGGTCGGCGCCACCATCGTGCACCGCCTGCTGGCCCGCCTGTTCGAGGACCGGGGCATGGTCCTCGACCGGACCTACCAGCTCAACGTGGGCGGGAACATGGACTTCAAGAACATGCTCGAGCGCGAGCGCCTGGAGTCCAAGAAGATCTCCAAGACCCAGTCGGTCACCTCGCAGCTGGACAACGGCATCGCCGCCGACGACGTGCACATCGGCCCCTCCGACCACGTCGCCTGGCTGGAGGACCGCAAGTGGGCCTACATCCGCCTCGAGGGCCGGAACTTCGGTGACGTGCCCCTGAACGTGGAGCTCAAGCTGGAGGTCTGGGACTCGCCCAACTCGGCGGGCGTCATCATCGACGCCGTCCGCTGCGCCAAGCTCGCCCTCGACCGCGGCATCGGCGGCCCGCTGCTCGGCCCGTCGGCGTACTTCATGAAGTCGCCGCCCGTCCAGTACCGCGACGAGCTGGCCCACCGCATGGTCGAGGAGTTCGCCGCCGGCTCCGGCGACTGATCCGCCGTCGCGCCGTCAGCGCACCTCCACCCGCAGGGGGCGGTGGTCGCTGACCGGCGCCGCGTCCAGCACCGTCGCCCGCTCGATGTCGAGGCCCTGGGCGGCCACGTGGTCGATGCGCAGGAACGGCCGGGCCGCCGGGTAGGTCGCACCGGCCGTGGGCGCCACCGAGTACCCGGCGCGCTCGAGGGCGGGCACCGCGACGTCAGGGCGCAGGTTGAGGTCGCCCACGACCAGGCGCGGCAGGGGCCGGGTGCCCAGCGCCCCGAGCACCACGGCCAGCTGGACGGAAGCGTCGCCGCCGTCGGTGGACAGGTGGGTGGCGGCCACCGACAGGGCGCGGTCGCCCACTTCGACGCGCGCCAGCACGGCGACGCGCGGCTCTCGCCCCACCGCCCGGGGGAGGGCGATGGTCGCGACGTCGACCAGGCGGCCCCGGGCGAGCAGCGCGTTCCCGTAGCGGGCCCACGGGCCGAGCCGGCGGGCGGCGCCGAACACCCCCGCCATGCCGGCCGTCCGCGCCACCTCGGCCGCCTGGTCGGCCCGGCCCGACCGCCGCACCCGGTGGTCGACCTCCTGGAGGGCGAGCACGTCGGCGTCGAGGCCGGCGCAGTACCGGGCGAGCGCCGCCGTGTCCACCCGCCCTGCCGGCGTGCGCCCGTGCTGGATGTTGAAGGTGACGATCCTCATGGGGCGGCCACAGCTGTAGCAACATTCCCCCGTGCCCTCGGACAACGTCGCCGCGTGGGACCAGTACGCAGCCGTCTACGAGGAGCGGGCCCGCCCTCCCACCGACGTGGTGCAGTACGGGGCCGACATCGGCACCGAGGCCGAGCTGCGCCTCCTGGGCGACCTCACGCGCAAGCGGGTCCTCGACCTGGGCTGCGGCGCCGCCCAGAACTCGATCGCCTTCGCCAAGCAGGGCGCCATCGCCATCGGGGTCGACAGCTCGGCGGAGATGCTGGCCATCGCCCGGCGCCTGTGCGACCGCGAGGAGGTCCGGGTGGAACTGCGCCAGGGCGACATGGCCGACCTGGCCTTCCTACGGGCCGACTCGATCGACCTGGCCTTCAGCTCCTGCGCCTTCGGCTTCGTGGAGGACCTGAGCCGGGTCTTCCGCCAGGTGCACCGCGTGCTGCGCACCGGCGCGCCGCTGGTGTTCTCGATGCCCCATCCCGCCTACCACATGATCGACGGCGACGACCCCGAGCAGCCGCCGCGCGTGCGGCGCTCGTACTTCGACCGCTCCCCCATCGAGCACGCCCGCCACGGCGTCACCTTCACCATCCACCACCACACCATCGGCGACCTCCACACCGCCCTCACCCGGGCCAGCTACTCGGTCGACACCATCCTCGAGCCCCAGCCGTCGACCAGCGGGCCCCGCAGCGAGATGTGGCAGGAGGCGTTCCGCTACGTCCCCCGCACCCTGGTCGTGCGGGCCCGGAAGCTGGGCAACTGACGGCTCCGCCGCGTCGGGTACCGTCCCCCGCGTGGGCGAGCGGCTCGTGCTCTGGGACGTCGACGGCACCCTCCTACGCAGCAACGGCGTGGCGCAGCGGGCGTTCGACGTCGCCGCCGAGCACGTCCTCGGCCGCCCGCCGGGCGAGCACGAGGTCCGCATGAGCGGGAAGACCGATCCGCTCATCGCCCTGGAGATCCTGCTCTTCGCCGGCCTGTCCGAGGAGGAGGCCCACGAGCGGCTCCCCGAGGTGGTCGAGCGGCTGGAGACCGAGCTGGCCGAGGCGCGCGAGCTGGTGCGGGAGCAGGGCCACGTGATGCCCGGCGTGGAGACGGTGCTGGCCGAGCTGCACGACGACCCGGGCGTCGTCCAGTCGGTGCTCACCGGCAACACGGCGGCGAACGCGGCGGTGAAGCTGGAGGCGTTCGCCCTGGACCGCTGGCTCGACGTGGAGGTGGGCGCCTTCGGCAGCGACGACTCGGACCGCGAGCAGCTCGTCCCCATCGCCTTGGACCGCGTCCGCCGCCTGCGGGGCCGGGACCTCGGGCCCGAGGACGTCTGGGTGGTGGGCGACACGCCGCGCGACCTGGCCTGCGCCCGCGCCGGCGGCGCCCGGTGCCTGCTGGTGGCCACGGGCCGCTACTCGCTCGACGAGCTGGAGGCGGAGGACGCCGACGAGCTCCTGCCCGACCTCACCGACACCGACCGGGTGCTGAAGCTGCTCCGCTCCTGAGGGACCGTTCGCCGCCGCGGTCAGCGAGCCTCGGGCTGGTCCGCCCACCAGGCGTCGAGGCGGCGGAGGGCCTCCTCCTCGCCCAACGGCCCCTCCTCGATGCGCAGCTCCAGGAGGTGGTCGAGGGCGCGGCCGACGGCGGGCCCGGGCGGGATGCCGAGGTGCTCCATGACGCGGCGGCCGTCGACGTCCGGCCGCAGGCGGGCCAGCTCCTCCTCCTCCTGCAACCGCTCGATGCGCGCCTCCAGCTCGTCCATGCGCCGGGCCAGGGTGCGGGCCCTCGCCTCGTTGCGGGTCGTGCAGTCGCAGCGGGTGAGCTCGTTGAGCTCCTCCAGCAGCGGCCCGGCGTCGCGCACGTAGCGGCGCACGGCGCTGTCGGTCCACCCGCCGTCGCCGTCCCGGTACCCGTGGAAGCGCAGGTGCAGCTCCACCAGCCGGGTGACGGCGGCGATGTCCTCGTTGGAGTAGCGCAGGGCCTTCATGCGCTCGCGGGTCATGCGCGCCCCCACCACCTCGTGGTGGTGGAACGACACGCCGCCCGGCCCGAACGCCCGCGTGCGGGGCTTGCCCACGTCGTGGAACAGGGCGGCCAGGCGGACCAGGCGGTGCGAGGGGCGCACCTTCTCCACCACCGCGAAGGTGTGCTCGAGCACGTCCTTGTGGCGGTGGACGGGGTCCTGCTCGAGGGCCATTCCCGACAGCTCGGGCAGGAAGTGGTCGGCCAGGCCGGTGGACACCAGGAACCGCAGGCCGGCGGTGGGGTGCTCGACCGTCACCAGCTTGTCGAGCTCGTCGCGGATGCGCTCGGCGGAGACGATCTCCAGGCGGTCGCGGAGCTTCTCGACGGCGGCGACCACGTCGGGCTCGGGCCTCAGGCCGTAACCGGCGATGAACCGGGCGGCCCGCAGCATGCGCAGGGGGTCGTCGCCGAACGACTCCACCGGGGGCAGCGGCGTGCGCAGCCGGCCGTCGGCCAGGTCGCCGATGCCGCCGAAGGGGTCGACCAGCTCCATGCCCGGGAGGCGCAGGGCCATGGCGTTGACCGTGAAGTCGCGCCGGGACAGGTCGGCCTCCACCGCATCGGCGAACTCGACCTCGGGCTTGCGCGACTCCGGCACGTACGCCTCGGCGCGGTGGGTCGTGATCTCGTAGCGGCGGCCGTCGCGCTCCACGCCGATGGTGCCGAACCGCTCGCCCTGGTCCCACAGGGCGTCGGCGCCCGGGCGAACCAGCCGCTTGATCTCCGGGGGCCGGGCGTCGGTGGTCAGGTCGATGTCGGCCTGCGGCGCCAGGCGGTTCAGCACCGCGTCGCGCACCACGCCGCCGACGAGGTACAGGTTGTGGCCAGCCGCCGCGAAGCGCTCGGCGAACCACGCCGTCTCGTCGATCAGCGGCTGGAGCCGCTCGGGGATCACCGGTCGAGGGTAGTAGGTGCCGGTCCCGCCACCTCCGGCGGTTCCCGCCCGCCGGATCAGGCCGGGATGAGCCCGGCCTGCTGGAGCGAGATGCGGAAGTCGTGCGGGTTGGACGCCGACGCCATGGCGCTGCGCAGGTCGACCTGGCCGTTCTTGAACAGGTTGAACAGGCTCTGGTCGAAGGTCTGCATCCCGTAGTACTCGCCGTCGGCGATGATCTCCTCGATCGAGTCGTTGTCGCCCTGGTCGGGGTCGACGATGCGGTCGAAGATGCGGCCCGTGTTCACCAGGACCTCCACGGACGGCACCCGTCCCTTGTGGTCGGACCGCTCCAGGAGGCGCTGGCTGACCACGCCCCTGAGCGACGACGCCAGCGACAGGCGCACCTGCTTCTGCTGGAACGGCGGGAAGAAGTCGACGATGCGGTTCACCGTCTCCACCGCGTTGGTGGTGTGCAGCGTGGAGAGCACGAGGTGCCCGGTCTCGGCGGCGGCCAGGGCCGCCCACACCGTCTCGGGGTCGCGCATCTCCCCGATGAAGATGACGTCGGGGTCCTGGCGCAGCACCCGGCGCATGGCCGTGGCGTAGTCCTTGGTGTCGGTCCCGATCTCCCGCTGGTTGACCAGCGCCCGCTTGTCGGTGTGGAGGACCTCGATGGGGTCCTCGACGGTGACGACGTTCACCGACTTCGTCTCGTTGATGTGGTCGATCATCGCCGCGATGGTCGTCGTCTTCCCCGAGCCGGTGGGCCCGGTGACCAGCACCATGCCCCGTTGCTCCTCGGCCAGGCGCCGCACCACCGGCGGCAGCCCGAGGGCCTCGAACGACGGGATCCCGGGCAGGACGCGCCGGAACACCAGGCCCACGGCCCCCCGCTGGCGGAACACGTTCACGCGGAAGCGGCCCAGGTCGGGCATGCCCAGGGCGAAGTCGGCCTCGGAGCCGGCCACGAACTCGTCGGCCCGGTCGCGCGGCATGACGGCGAACGCCATGCGCTCGCTGTCGGCGGCGGTGACCGGGTCGAAGGGAGCGGGCAGCAGGTAGCCGTCCACCCGGACGTGGGGCGGCGAGCCGACCTTCACGTGGAGGTCCGACCCGGAATGGGCGACGGTGTAGCGGAGGAGCTCGTCGAGGTCCAGCATCATCGGAGCATCGGCATCCCGCCATCCGACCCTGAGGGCCCGTCATGCGCCGGCACGGGCCCGCTCGGTAACCTCCACCTGCCGTGGGCGCGCACCTGGACGTCATCCGCTGGGGCCGGGAGCGGGTGCGCACCGGCCCGTGGCGCGGCAACGCGGGCATCGCCTACCTGAGCCCCCTGCCCGACGCCCCCGTCCCGTCGGTCGTGTTCGTGCGGCGCTGCCTCGACCAGCTGGCGGCCAAGGGCTGTCGCCGGGTCATCACCTCGGCTCTGGCGCCGGCCGAGCAGGTGGGCTTCCTGGCCGCCGGGTTCGACGTCCACGAGCGCCTGCACCTCCTCGCCCACGACCTGCGCCGGGTCCCCCGGGCCGACGTCTCCGCCCTGCGCCGGGCCGTCCCCGGTGACCACCCGGCCGTGCTCGACGTGGACGCCCGGGCCTTCCCGGGGTTCTGGCGGATCGACGACGCCGCCCTGGGCGACGCCCTGACGGCCACGCCCAACAGCCGCTTCCGCGTCGCCGCTCCGGGCGGAGTCGTCGTCGGCTACGCCGTCACCGGCCGGGCCGGGCGGCGCGGCTTCCTCCAGCGGCTGGCCGTCGACCCGGCGTGCCAGCGCCAGGGCCTCGGGCGGGCGCTCGCCGTCGACGCCCTGCGCTGGCTGCGCCGGTGGCGGGTCGAGCAGGCCGTCGTCAACACCCAGGTCGGCAACGAGGCCGCCCTGGCGCTCTACGAGAGCCTCGGCTTCCGCCGCGAGCCGGCCGGGCTGTGCGTGCTGACCTTCTCGCTGGAGCCCCGCCTGGTGCCGCCGGCGGCGGAGCCGGCGGCCGCCCGCGCCGTCTCCCGCCCCCGCCCGGGACCGGCCACCCGATGAGGCGCGGGCGACGGGCCGGCGCCGCAGCCGCCGCCGTGCTGGCCGTGCTGGCCGGGCTGGCCGGCGTCCTCCCCGGCGTCGGTGTGGGCCGGGCCGGGGCCCAGGACTCGGGCAGCGTCCTCCGCCTCGCCTCCCAGACGCCGTGGGTCGGCCCCGGCGAGGAGCTCGTCCTCCGCCTCGACGTCACCACCGCCGAGGAGCCGGCCGACGTCGAGCTGGCCGTGGGCGTCTACCGGCGGGCCCGCAACCGGTCGGAGTTCGCCCAGAGCCTCCAGGACGGCCCCCGCGGCAACCCGATCACGGTGGTGCCGCCCGCGCCCCTGTCGGAGCTGGCCACCGACGCGGCGGGGGCGTTCGTCGTCCGCCTCCCGGTCCAGGACCCGGGCCAGCCGCCCGACCCGGCGCGGCTGCGGCTGGCCGCCGAGGGCGTGTACCCGGTGCGGGTGGAGCTGCGGGAGGCGGGCGGGGGCGCCACCCTGGCCGGCCTCGTCACCCACCTCGTCTACACGCGTCCGCCCCAGCCCGGCGGCTTCCCGGTGGAGGTCGCCCTCGTGCTCCCCGTGCACGCGGCCCTGGCCCTCCAGCCCGACGGCACGCGGTCGCTGAACCGCAGGGACGCCGACGCCGTCGGCGCCCTGGCCCGGTCCCTCGAGGCCCAGCCCGGCGTCCCCGTCACGCTCGTCCCCACCCCGGAGACGCTGGACGCCCTCGACGCCAGCACCCGCCCCGAGGACCGGGAGACCCTTGCCGCGCTGCGGCGCGGCCTGGCCGGCCGCCAGGTGGTCGCCAGCCCCTACGTCCCCCTCGCCCTCCCCGCCTTCGAGCGCCCCGGCCTGGCCGCCGAGCTGGCCGCCCAGCTCGACCGCGGCAGCCAGGTCGTCGAGCGGACGCTCGGCCGCCGGCCCGACCCCCGCACGTGGGTCTCCGAGGACCGCCTGGACGAGCGGTCGGTGGTGCGGCTCCGCCAGCAGCAGGTGGACCGCCTGGTGCTGGCGGAGGAGGCGTTCGAGCCGGTGGACATGCCCGTCACCCTGGCCCAGCCCTTCGAGCTGGAGACGCGAGGCGTCCGGCGGCCCTCGGCCCTGGCCGGCGACGCCGGCCTGGCCGGCCACTTCGGGCCCGCCACCGACCCCGTGCTGGCCGCCCACCGCCTCCTGGCCGACCTGGCCGTGGTCCACCAGGACCACCCCAGCCGGGCCCGGGGCGTGGTGGTCGTGGTCCCGCGGACGTGGCGCCCCAACCGGGCGTTCCTCGACAGCCTCCTCGCCGGCCTCTCGGCGGCCACCGTCGTGTCGGCGTCGAAGGTCGAGACGGTGTTCACCGACGTCGGCCCGATGGTCACCACGCGCGGCGCCCCCCTCGTCCGCCGCCTGCGGCCGCTCGCCGACCCACCCACGCTGCCCGCCGACGACCTCCAGTCGGCCCGCCGCCGGCTGGTGGCGTTCGCCAGCATGCTCACCCCCGACAACACCCTGGACGAGGAGATCGAGGAGCTCCTCCTGGTGGCCGGGGGGGCGGGGCTGCGCCCGGGGCGGCGCCAGGCCTACCTGGACGGGGTCGAGGCCGGCATCCGGGCGCAGACCTCGACCGTGCAGGTCCCCGACCACCGCTCCATCACCCTCACCGCCCGGACCGGTGAGATCCCCGTCACCGTCCTGAGCGGCGCCGGCTACCCGTTGAGCGTCCGGATCCGGGTGGAGAGCGACAAGCTCGACTTCCCCCGGGGGGCGGTGCGGGCGGTGGACCTCAGCCGCCGGAGCACCACCGAGCGGTTCTCCGTCCGGGCCCGCACGTCCGGCTCGTTCCCGCTGCGGGTGAGCCTCGTGTCGCCCGACGGCGCCCTCGTCCTCGGGAGCAGCCGCTTCACCGTCCGCTCGACGGCGGCCTCGGGGGTGGGCGTCGTGCTCTCCGTCGGCGCGGGCACGTTCCTCCTGCTGTGGTGGGGGCGCCACCTGGTCCGGGGCCGCCGCAACCGGCGCCTGGTCCCTGCGTGAGGCCGGGGCGCACCCCGATCGACGACGACGGCGCGGAGGGCGACGGGAGGGGCCGACGGGGCCGGGCAGCGCCCACCTTCGCCCGCAGCACCGCCGTCATGGCCGTCGGCACCCTCTTGTCGAGGGTCACCGGGTTCGGCCGCCTGGTCGCGCTGGCCTACGCCATGGGGTTCACCCGGCTCACCGACAGCTACGACCTGGCCAACGTCACGCCCAACATCGTCTACGAGCTGATCCTGGGCGGCATCCTCTCGGCCACCCTCCTGCCCGTGTTCGTCGACCTGCTCGCCACCGAGGACGAGGACGAGGCGTGGCGGGCGGTGTCCGCCGTGGTCACCACCGCCGCCGTCGTGCTCGTCGCCGTCACCGGCATCTTCGTGGTGGTCGCCCCGCTGCTGGTGCGCCTCTACACGATCGGGAACGACACCGCCTCCCTCGGCGCCCAGCGCGAGGTCGCCACCAGCCTCCTGCGGATGTTCGCCCCCCAGGTCGCCTTGTACGGCATGGTCGCCCTCACCACCGCCGTCCTCCATGCCCGCCGCCGCTTCGCCGCCCCGATGTTCGCCCCCGTGCTCAACAACCTGGTGGTCATCGGCGTCCTCCTCGCCCTCCCCTCCGTCGCCGACGAGGTGTCGCTGGCCGCCGTCCGCGACGACACCGGGGCGCAGCTCCTCCTCGGCCTCGGCACCACGGCCGGCGTGGCGGCCATGGCCGCGGCCCTGCTGCCGTCGCTGCGGCGCTCGGGTGCCCGCCTGCGACCGGTGTGGGCGCCCCGCCACCCCGCCGTCACCACCATCGTCCGCCTGTCGGGCTGGACGTTCGGGTACGTGCTCGCCAACCAGGTGGCCCTCACGGTCGTGCTGGTCCTGGCCAACGGGGACGCCGGGGACGTGGCCGCCTACCGGGCGGCGATGATCTTCTTCCTCCTCCCCCACGGCGTGTTCGCCGTCTCCATCGCCACCGCCCTCCAGCCCGACCTGGCCGAGCGGTGGGCCCTGGAGGACCGCCGCGGCTTCGGGCGCCACGTCGGGCGCGGTCTGCGCACGATCGCGGCGATCGCGGTACCCGCGGCCGTGGGCCTGGTGTGCCTGGCCCGGCCCGTCGTCGGCGTCGCCCTCGAACACGGCGCATTGGGCTCAGGGTCCGCCTCGCGGACTGCCGATGTGCTGGTCATGCTCGCCCTCGGCCTCCCCGGCTTCAGCACCTACTACTTCTTGATGCGCTGCTACCAGGCGATGCAGGACACCCGCTCCATGTTCGTCCTGTACCTGGGGGAGAACGGGGTGAACATCGTCCTCGCCCTCGCCCTCTACCCCGCCCTCGGCGTCCACGGGCTGGGCCTGGCGTACGCGGCGGCGTACACGATCGGCTCCGCCATGGCCCTGGCCCGCCTCCGGAGGGAAACGGGCGCCGTCGACCTGGGCGGCGTGGTCCGCACCTGGGTGCGCATCGCCGTCGCCAGCGCGGCGATGGCGGCCGTCGTGCTGGCCGTCGCCGCCGTCGTCGGGCCCGCCCTGCTGCGGGTCGGGGTCGCCGTACCGGCCGGTGTTACCGTGTACCTCGTCGTCGCTCGACGCCTCGGTGTCCAGGAGCTGTCGGGGCTCGCGCGGATCCGGAGGGGCGTGGCGTGATCACCGGGTGGCTGTCGAAGATCGTCATCGGCATCGCGCTCGTCGGCTTCCTGGCGGTCGAGCTGATCTCCCCCGTCGCCGTCCGCGCCCAGCTCGACGGCGTCGCCCACGACGCGGCCGACAACGCCGTCCTCCACCTCCTCGACCATCCCGACGAGGTCGAGCAGGCACGCCTCATCGCCGACGACATCGCCAAGGAGAAGGACGCCGCGCTCACCTTCTTCGACGTCGGGACCAACGGCGTCACGGTTACCGTGGAGCGCGAAGCGCGGTCCTTCCTGTTGAAGAAGGTGGAGCAGCTCGAATCCTGGTACGACGTGGAGGTCACCGCGTCCGCCGCCAGAGTGAGGAGATAGACCGACCGTGCCCGGGGTCCACATCGTCAGCGACACCGCATCCGACCTCCCCCCCGATCTGGCGGCGGCCAACGGGATCGAGCTGGTCCCGTTGACCGTTCGGTTCGGCGCCGAGGAGCTGGTCGACCGCCGGGACCTCACCTCCGAGGACTTCTGGGCCCGGGTCGCCTCGTCGCCCGGGTTGCCGGAGACGGCCGCACCGTCGCCGGGGGCGTTCGAGGAGGCGTACCGCCGGGCCGCCGGCGCCGGTGCCGAGGGGGTGGTCTGCGTCACCATCTCGTCGAGCCTGTCGGCCACCTACGAGGCCGCCCGCCTGGCCGCCGGTGCCGCCGGCGCCGACGTCCCCGTCCGCGTCGTCGACTCGCGCGCCGTGTCCATGGCCGAGGGCACGGTGGCGTTGGCGGCCGCCCGCGCCGCGGCCGCCGGCAAGTCGCTGGACGACGCGGCCGCGGCCGCCGAGGCGATGGTGCCGCTCACCCGCACCTACGCGGCGCTGGACACCCTGGAGAACCTCCGCAAGGGCGGCCGCATCGGTGCCGCCCAGGCGTTCCTCGGGTCCGTGCTGTCCATCAAGCCGGTCATCGAGGTCACGGGCGGCAAGGTCGAGCCGGAGTCCAAGCAGCGCACGAGGGGCCGGTCCCTGCGCTACCTGGCCGACAAGGTCCGCCAGGACGCCCCGGTCGAGAACCTCTCCGTGATGCACGGCCGCGCCCCCGACGTCGCCGAGCTGGTCTCCCTCCTGGCCGAGTTCCACCCCCGCGACCAGATCACCGTGGCCGAGATCGGCGCCGTCATCGGCACCCACGCCGGGCCCCGGGTCATCGGTGTGACCTACTCCGTCCCCGGGTAGGTCCGGCCCGCCGTACCCGTACCCGTGCCCGACCCGCAATCCCTGCTCGACCGTGTCCTCGTCGGCCGCTACCGCGCCGTGCGGCTGATCGCGCGCGGGGGGATGGCCGAGGTCTGGGAGGGCTACGACGACGTCCTCGCCCGGCCCGTGGCCATCAAGGTCCTCCACCCCCACCTGGCCGCCGACGAGGCGTTCGTCGAGCGGTTCCGGCGCGAGGCCATCGCCGCCGCCCGCCTGGCCCACCCGAGCATCGTCGCCACCTTCGACACCGGCACCGACGGCGACGTCACCTTCATCGTGATGGAGCTGGTCCGGGGCAGGACGCTCCGCGACGCGATCAAGGAGGCGGGCACGCTGCCGCCCGCCGTCGCCGTGCCCATCGCCGCCGAGGTCGCCGACGCCCTCGAGCACGCCCACCAGGCGGGCCTGGTGCACCGCGACGTCAAGCCGGCCAACATCCTGCTGTCCGAGCACCAGGGCGAGACCGCCCCCCTGCTGCGGGTGAAGGTGGCCGACTTCGGGATCGCCAAGCTGGCGGTGCCTCCCGACACGGCGGGCGCCGACCTCACCCAGACGGGCGCCGTCGTCGGAACGGCCCGCTACCTGTCGCCCGAGCAGGTCCAGGGCCAGACGCCGGACGCCCGCTCCGACGTCTACGCCCTCGGCGTCGTCCTCTACGAGATGCTGTGCGGCCGCCCGCCGTTCCAGGCCGAGACCGAGCTCGCCACCGCCGTGCTCCACGTCCGGCAGGCGCCACCGGGGCTGCGGAGCGTCGCCCGCCAGGTGCCCGAGGACCTGGAGGCGGTCGTCCTCCAGGCCCTGGCCAAGGATCCCGGCGCCCGGTTCCAGTCCGCCGCCGCCCTGCGCCGGGCCCTGCTCAGCGTCGACCTCGACACGCCGGCCGCCCGGGCGGGCGCCGAGGACGACGCCGTGCCGCAGGTCGTCCGCGACCCCACGCCGCCAGCCGGCGTCCCCGTCGTGCCCCGGGAGCCCACCCCCAGCCGGGCGCCCGCCGTCGTCGTGGCCGTCCTCGTCGTCGTGGCCGCCGCGGTGGTGGCCTTCGTCGCCCGCGACGGGGGCGACGGGCGCACCGGAGGCGGGGGCACGTCGGAGGGCCGCGGCGTGCAGATCGCCTCGGTCCGGTCGTTCGACCCCGAGGGCCGGGACGGCGAGGAGAACGAGCCGCGGGCGCCGCTCGCCGCCGACGGCAACCCGGCCACGGCATGGAGCACGGACCGCTACAACACGCGCCAGTTCGGCGGCCTCAAGCCGGGTGTCGGCCTGGTGCTCCAGCTCGCCTCTCCCACCGGCCTGGGCCGGCTGGCCGTCACCTCGGCCACGTCCGACTGGGCCGCCTCGGTGTACGTGGCCGACCAGCCGGCCGACCAGCTGGCCGGCTGGGGCGAGCCGGTGACCAGCCGCAGCGGCATCCCGGGCGACGCCGAGTTCGACCTCGACGGCCGCGAGGGAGGCGCCGTGCTCCTGTGGATCACCGATCCCGGCCCCGGGCGCCAGGCCAGCGTCTCCGAGGTCTCCGTCACCGCCTCGTAGCGCGCCTCGTCGGTACGCTGGCGCCCATCGACGAGGGCCGCGGCGACCGGGAGCTGGCGGAGGCGGCGCAGGCCGGCGATCGGGGCGCCCTCGACACCCTCCTTCGTCGCCACCTGGACCGCCTCCACGGGCTGTGCCGTCGCCTCCTCGGGTCCGACGCCGACGCCGACGACGCCACCCAGGAGGCGCTGGTCGCCATCGCCAGGGGGCTCGGCGCCGGACGGTTCGACGGCCGCTCGTCGTTCGGCACGTGGGCGTACCGCGTGACCACCAACGCCTGCCTGGACGAGCTCCGCCGCCGCGGCCGGCGACCGGGCGCCACCAGCGACGAGGACCTGGAGCGGGCCCTCAGCGCCACGACCCTCCCCGCCGGGTGCGACGGCCCGGGCGGCGGGCCCGACGCCGTCGCCGGCCGCCTCGACGTGGAGGCCGCCCTCCGCCGCCTGCCCCTCGACTTCCGCGCCCCCGTCGTCCTGCGGGACCTGTGCGGCCTCGACTACGCCGAGATCGCCGACGTCCTCGCCATCCCGCCGGGGACCGTCCGCTCCCGGATCGCCCGCGGCCGGGCCGCCCTCGTCCCCCTGCTGGGGAACCCGGCGCCCCCCGCCGACCGTCCAACTCCACGCCCATGACCCAGCACCATCCCGACGACGAGCTGCTCAGCGCCGCCCTGGACGGCGAGCCGGAGCCCGCCACGGTCGCCCACCTGGGCGGCTGCGACGCCTGCCTCGCCCGCCTCGACGCCCTCGACCGCGTCCGCCGGGCGGTGGGCACCGGCCCCGGGGCGACGCCGGCCGACGTCGCCGACCGGGCGCTGGGCGCGGCGGCCGCCGCCTGGGCCGGCGAGCAGGCGGCCGCCCTAGTGGCGGTGCCGGAGCCGGAGCGGGAGCCGGCCGCCGGGGGTCCCGCCCCCACGCCGCCCCGGCCCGGGCCCGCAGGGGGCGACGGCACCGCCCGGGGCGACGACAACGTGGTGCCGCTGCCCCGCCGCCCCGACCGGCGCACCTTCCCCCCGTGGGCGCTCGGGGCGGTGGCCGCCCTGGTGGCGGTGCTCCTCGCCGTGCCCATGGTGCTCGACGACGACTCCGACACCGGGCAACGGACGGCGTCGGCGCCGGCCGGTGACGCGGCCGGGAACACCCCGTCGCTCGACGCCGGCGTCGTCGAAGGCGGCGAGCTGGGCTCGCTCTCCGACCCGGCCGCGCTGCGCGAGCAACTCCTGCGGGCCGTCCCCGGGGCGGTGGCCCAGAAGGCGCCGGCGCCCCCTGGCGCCGACGAGGCGGCGGACACGCTGGCGGCGCCGGCGCCCGAAGCCGCGGCCCGCAACGCCGGCGGCGCGGGGGCGGCGGCCACGGCGTGCCGGGCCGAGGTCCGCGCCGAGTTCGGCGGGCGCCTCGGTGCCCTCCTCTACGCCGCCAGCCTGCGCTGGCAGGACACCGACGCCGTCGTGCTCGCCTACCGCCTGGCCGACACGTCGGCGCCCGGGCCCGACCACCTCGCGGTGGTCATCGCACGCGACGACTGCCGCCTGCTCGCCTCGCAGGGCTTCTGACCCACACGGCGGCGGCGGCGGCGGCCAGGGCGACACCCACCCAGGCCAGTCCCGGGACGAAGGACCAGTCCTCGTCCGGCCCCGTCGACAGCCACGCCCCCCACGTCATGCCGGCCGACGCCAGGACGGCACAGGCGCCGGCCATGGCCGGGTCGCGGCTCTTGGCCACCGCCGTAACCAGCTCGGCCAGGATCAGGCCGAACAGCGCGCCCGCCACCAGCGGGGTCGGGCCGTCCAGCTGGTACTCGCCGAGGATCACCGCCCCGAACGCGGCGGCCACCGCCCCGACGGCCACGGCGAGGAGTCGGCGCACGGCCGGCAAGGGTAGTGTGCGGCTGTGGCCCAGCCGGGAGAGTCCCCCAGTGCGGCGCCCGCGGGGAACGACTGGAGCGTCCAGGCGGCCGACACGATCGAGCGGTTCGTCGGCACCGTCCGCGACAAGACGTCCGTCCCCCTCACCACGGTCGCCCGAGCCCTCGTGTTCGGCCTCGTGGCCGCCGTCATGGGGCTCACCACGCTGGCGTTCGTGACCATCGCCGCCGTCCGCCTGCTCAACGTCGTCCTCCCGGGCGACGTATGGGCGGCGTACCTCGTGGTCGGTGGAATCTTCACCGTCGTGGGGTTGTTCCTGCTGCGCAGGGCGACGTCGGACAAGTCGTCGAGGGAGAACGCGTGAGCACCGGGGTGCGGGACGTCCTGATCATCGGCTCGGGGCCGGCCGGGCTGACGGCCGCCATCTACACCGCCCGAGCCAACCTCCGGCCCCTGGTCATCGAGGGGGAGATCTCCTCCACCGGCGACCAGCCGGGCGGCCAGCTCATGCTCACGACCGAGGTGGAGAACTACCCGGGGTTCCCGGACGGGATCCAGGGGCCCGACCTCATGAAGAACTTCCGGGCCCAGGCGGCCCGGTTCGGCGCCGACTTCGTCACCGCCAAGGTGACCCGCGTCGACCTGTCCGAACGCCCTTTCCGGGCCTGGACGGGCGACGAGGAGTACCGGGCCCGGGCCGTGATCGTCTCCACCGGGGCGCGCGCCCTCATGCTGGACCTCCCGAGCGAGCAGCGCCTGCTCGGCTACGGCGTCTCCACCTGCGCCACCTGCGACGGCTTCTTCTTCCGCGACGAGGAGATCGCCGTGGTCGGCGGCGGAGACTCCGCCCTCGAGGAGGCGATCTTCCTCACCAAGTTCGCCAGCAAGGTCACCGTCATCCACCGCCGCAAGCAGCTCCGGGCGTCGAAGATCATGCAGGACCGGGCCTTCAAGAACCCCAAGGTCGAGTTCCTGTGGGACTCGGTGGTCACCGAGGTCCTGGGCGACCGGGCCGTCGAGGGCGTCAGGCTCCGCAACGTGGTCACCGACGAGGAGTCGACGCTCCCGATCGCCGGCCTGTTCGTCGCCATCGGGCACGTGCCCAACACCAGCCTGTTCGAGGGCCAGCTGGAGATGCGCGACGACGGCTACCTGGTCACCCGGGAGGGCTCGGCCCGCACCGACGTCGAGGGCGTCTTCGCCTGCGGCGACGTGCAGGACTCCACCTACCGCCAGGCCGTCACCGCCGCCGGGTCGGGGTGCATGGCCGCCATCGACGCCGAACGCTGGCTGGAGACGCAGGCCGACGTCGAGGACGAGGTCGCGGCGACTCCCACCAACTGGTAGCCCGCGTCTCCCTTCCCCTTCTCCCCATTCCCGCTCCTCCAGGAGGTCCCCCGCCGTGGCGGCCAACATCGCCGAACTGACCGACTCCACCTTCGACGAGGAGGTGGCGGGCGCGTCCGAGCCCCTGCTCGTCGACTTCTGGGCGGAGTGGTGCGCGCCGTGCAAGATGATCACGCCCATCCTCGAGGAGATCGCCGCCGAGCACGCCGGCAGGATCCGGGTCGCCAAGCTCAACGTCGACGACAACATCGGGGTGGCCCGCCGGTTCGAGGTCATGAGCATCCCCACCCTCATCCTGTTCAAGGACGGCGCTCCCCAGCTGCGGCTGGTGGGCGCCAAGGGCAAGGGCCAGCTGGTCCAGGAGCTCGAGGAATTCCTGTAGAGGGCCTGCCCCTGGCTGCCGGCGACCGAGGGGAGCCCGTCCGCGACCTCCAGCAGCGCCTCGGCGGCGTCGGGCACGCCGCCTCGGGCGACGAGCCGGGGCACTTCGGCCGGCGCACGGAGGCGGCCGTCCGCGGGTTCCAGGCGGCGCGGGGCCTGCGCGTCGACGGGACGTGCGGCGCCCAGACCTGGGCTGCCCTCGTCGAGGCCGGGTACCGCCTGGGCGACCGCCTCCTCTACCTGCGCCAGCCCATGCTGCGGGGCGACGACGTCGCCTCCCTACAGCGCCGCCTCGGGGCGCTCGGGTTCGACGCCGGGCGCATCGACGGGATCTTCGGGCCGGCCACCGAGCGGGCCCTGACCGAGTTCCAGCGCAACGCCGGCCTGGTCGTCGACGGCGTGTGCGGGCCGGGGACGATCGAGACGTTCGAGCGGTTCGGGACCCAGGTCGGCGACCGCCAGCCCGTCGCCGCCGTCCGCGAGCTCGAGATGCTGCGCCAGGCCCCCCGGACCCTCCAGGGGCGGCGGGTCGTGCTGGGCGACGGCGGCGGGCTCCATGCCGTGGTGAGCGCCACCGAGCGGGTGCTCAAGGAATGGGGTGCCGACGTCACCGTCGTCCACCACCCCGACCAGTCCGAGCAGGCGGCCGAGGCCAACGCCGCCGGAGGCGACGTCTTCCTCGGCCTGCGCCTCGACCCGGCGAGCGACGGCTGCTCGGCAGCGCACTACGCCGGCCACCGCTACGAGTCGCCGGGCGGGAGGCGGCTGGCCGACCTGGTCCAGGCCACCGTGCCGGCGGCGGTGGGCATCGCCGACAAGGGGGTCCGGGGCATGGCCATCCCCCTCCTCAAGGAGACGCGGATGCCGGCGGTGGTGTGCGAGCTGGGGCCCCCCGCAGCCGTGGTCGCCGCCACCGCCGCCCTGGCCGACGCCCTGGGAGCGGTGCTGGCCGCCTGGGCCGCCGCGCCGGTCGACGAGACGTAGCCTCCGCAACCTCGTCCACAACCTCATGCACAGGTTGTGGACGACCCTCGACGTCCCCCGACCTCCACGTCCGGTCCGGGGTGGTTCGGGGAGTGGACCTCTAGTGCACGGGTGAGCCGGGCTCCGTCATCGCCCGGTAGATCCGCTCGAGGTCTTCGAGGGAGCCGAACTCGACGGTCACCCGGCCCTTCTTGGCGCCCATTTCGACCTTCACCCGGGTGTCGAGGTGCCGGGACAGCAGCTCCTCGAGCTCGAGCAGCCCCGGCGGCCGCAGCCGGCGGCCGGGGCGGTCGGTGTGCGACGCCGCCTTCGCCTCCCCCAGGGCGCTCCGGGCCCGCACGGCCTCCTCCACGGCCCGCACGGACAGCCCCTCGCTGACCGCACGCCGGGCCAGCGCCTCCTGGAACGCCCGGTCCGGCGTCCCCAGCAGGGCGCGGGCATGGCCCTCGGCCAACTGGCCCTCGGCGACGAGGCGCTGGATGGTCGGGGGCAGCTGGAACAGCCGCAGGGTGTTGGTGATGGCCGCCCGGCTCCTGCCCACCCGGGTGGCCAGCTCCTCGTGGGTGAGGTTGAAGTCCTCCAGGAGCTGCTGGTAGGCCGCAGCCTCCTCCAGAGGGTTCAGGTCCTGGCGGTGGATGTTCTCCACCAGCGCCTGCTCGAGGCTGGCCTCGTCGGCCACCGTCCGCACCAGGGCGGGGATGGTCTGGAGGCCGGCCCGCTTGGCGGCCCGCCAGCGGCGCTCGCCGGCGATGAGCTCGTAGCGACCCTCGGCGGCGGGGCGCACGAGGATGGGCTGGAGGACGCCGAGCTCGCGGATCGAGGCCGTCAGCGACGCCAGGTGCTCCTCGTCGAAGTGCCGGCGCGGCTGGAAGGAATTGGGAACGACGCTGGCGATGGGGACCTCGGCCAGTGCCGACCCCCGGTCCCCGGTGACCTCCGACGGGATCAGGGCCCCGAGGCCCTTACCCAACCCGCTGCGGCGCGCCACCACTCACCTCCTTGGCCAGCTCGCGGTAGGCGATGGCCCCTCGCGACGTCGGGTCGAACACCAGGATCGGCTGCCCGAACGACGGCGCCTCCGAGAGGCGCACCGTGCGGGGGACGATGTTGCGGCACACCTTGGCCCCGAAGTGGGCCCGCACCTCGGCCGCCACCTGGTCGGCCAGCTTGGTGCGGGCGTCGAACATGGTGAGGATGATGGCGCTGACCTCGAGCCGGGGGTTGAGGTTTGTCTGCACCAGGTTCACGTTGCGGAGCAGCTGGCCGAGGCCCTCGAGGGCGTAGTACTCGCACTGGATCGGCACCACGACCTCGCTCGCCGCGGCCAGGGCGTTGACGGTGATGAGGCCCAACGACGGCGGGCAGTCGACGACCACGAAGTCGAAGTCCTCGAGCACCGGGCCCAGCGCCCGCCGCAGCTTCAACTCCCGGCTGAAGGCGGGCACCAGCTCGATCTCTGCTCCGGCCAGGTCGATCGTCGCCGGGCACACGAACAGGTTCCGCAGGGTGGTGGGCTCGATGCAGTCGTCGATGGCGACGTCGTGCATCATCACGTCGTAGACCGACGACTCCAGGTTGCGGGGGTTGATCCCCAGGCCGGTCGTGGCGTTCCCCTGGGGGTCGAGGTCGACGACCAGCACCCGGTAGCCGAGCTCGGCGAAGCCGGCGCCCAGGTTGACGGCGGTGGTGGTCTTCCCCACGCCGCCCTTCTGGTTGGCGATGGCGATCACCCTCGGGAGGGGGCGGGCGAACCGGGTCGGGGAGAGGTCCGTGGGGTCGACGGGCCCGGGCGGCCTGTCGGTCGCGAGCAGTGTGGCGATGGCGTCGGCGGGGATAGCGAGGGGCACCGGTCCCGGCGTTCGACGCGCCGGCGCCGGGGCCGGTGCGGCGTCGGGGGCGGTCGCCGGCTCCCCGGCCGCGGCGGCGTCCTGGCCGTGCCCCGGCACCACCACGGCGCCCACCGGCGGCTCCTCCCGGCTGGCGTCGGAGATGGAGGGCGTCGCCGTCCCGACGGCGTCCTGCGCATCTGCCGGCGTCGCCACGCCGGCGGCCGGCGGCTCCGGGCTGGCGTCGGGGATGGCCGTCCCCGCCTCGATGTCCGAAACCGGGTCCGGGGACGCCGTTGGGGGCTGGGGACCCGTGGTGGCCGCCGGTACGGTCGGTTCGGCGGGCGCAGCCGCAGCGTCGGCGACGATCTCGTGGAGGACGGCGTCGACGGCAACCTCCTCGGGGACGTCGGCGCCGACGGCTCGGACGTCGTCGGACACCTGGGTCGCGGTCTGGCGGTCCTCGGGGACGTCGGGCGGCCCGGTCTCCATGCCGCCCACCTCGGCCACGACCGCCTCGGGGCCGTCGGCCGGAGGGGTGGAGGGCGCCGACGCGTCTTGCGATGGCGACGCGTCCTCATCGGTGGCGACCGCCGACACCGTGGCGGGCGGGGGGGTCGTCTCGGTGGGCTCCTGCTGCCGGAGCTGGTCGAAGATCGCCCGGCCCCGAACGGCCAGATCGTCGTGCTCCGGCGAAGTCATGGACACCGCTCGGCTGGCGCGACGTCGTGCACGGCGCCACTCTTGCCCGCGGGGGGCGCAAGGTCAAGGACCCTCGTGCTTCACGTGAAACTTTGTCCGGCGGGACCGGGTGGTTGGTTCCACGTGAAACCTCAGAACAACGGGCGCTTGGACGGAACGCCGACCCGTCGCGGGAACGGCTCCGGGCAGCCCGTTTCCTGGCGAAGAATCTGAAACCGGGAGAACGCCTGCTCCAGCCGAGCGACCGGGCGCAGCCCCAACCTGCTCAGCGGGCCCTCCGGCCATCGCTCTGGCCCTCCATCCGGGGGCTCCGACACGACGAGCCGGCCGCCCACGGCGAGAAGGGGGGCGCCGCACTCAGCCGTCACCGCAGGCGGGCCGAAGCTGCGGGCGACGACGACGTCGGCGCGGCCGCGCCATGCGGGGTCCCGCCCGGCGTCCTCCGCTCGGCAGTGCGCCACCGACACCCGTCCGTCGAGCCCGAGAGCCAGCACCGCCCGAGCCAGGAACGCGGTGCGGCGGTCGTTGGAGTCGAGAAGTGCGACTCGAGCGTCGGGCCAGGCCCGGGCCAGGACGAGCCCGGGCAGCCCGCCGCCGCTGCCGAGGTCGACGACACGGGTGGGCGGCGGCTCCCCCACGGCCCGCAGGAAGCCGGCCGCATGCTCGACGTGCCCGGCGACCGGTCCGGGGCCCAGGAAGCCCAGCGCACGGGCCTCCTCGAGTACCTTCTCCAGCCCGGAGTCGGGCACCGGTCCGGGCTCAAGCCGGGTTGATGACCACCCGGCGGCGGGGCTCCTCGCCCTCCGAGGACGTCGCCACGCCCGCAATGGTGTTCACCGTGTCGTGGACGATCTTGCGGTCGGCGGCGTGCATGGGCTCCAGCGACTTGGCGACGCCGCTCGCCTTCACCTGTTCCGCCACCGAGCGCGTGAACCGCTCCAGGGCCGCCTTGCGCTTCTGCCGGTAGCCGGCCACGTCCACCAGGAGACGACCGTTGCGGCCCCCGGTCTGGCGCTGGACCACGGTGCGGGTCACCTCCTGCACGGCGGTGAGCGTGGAGCCGCCCGGCCCGATCAGCAGGCCCAGGTCGTCGCCGCTGACGGACAGCTCCACCGTGTCCTCGTCGACCGTACGGATGTCCACGTCCGCCCGGACGCCGAAGGAAGACAACAGTCCTTCCAGGAACACCCGTCCCGTGTCGGCCTGCTCGCTCAACGGCACGTCGTCTTCCATCGTCGCTCCTTGGGCGGTCGTCGGTGCGGCCGGTGCCGCAGGTTGGGGTCGCTGCTTCTCGGCTCGGGGCCTCGAGTCCTGCTGGCGCTCGGCATCGGCGGACACCTCGGCGGGCGAGCCGGCGGGCCGTGCGTCACCGGTCGTGGGGGCGGCAGCCGGTGACTCGCCCGTCGCCGGGCCGGCGTCCTCACCGGAACGGCCGGCGCTTCCCCCGCCCGAGCCCTTGCTGCGTCGGCGCCGGTCCCGGCGGTCGTCCTTGGGGCGGGGCCGGTTGGGCCGGACCCTCGCCCGGACCCTGGCCTCCGAGCGGATGCGCCCGAACAACCCGTGCCTGGTCTCCTCGAGGACCTCGAACTCGGCGTCGTTCTCGTCGACGCCGAGCTGGTCGAGTGCCGCGTCCTTGGCCTCCTCGACGGTGCGCCCGGTCGTCTCGACCCACTCCACGGGCGGCTACCTGCCCTTCTTGCTCCGCCGCTTCTGCGGCGATCGGTTCGGTGGGCGCCTCCCGTTGCCGGGGCTCGAGGAACCGCCGGGCTTCGGCTTGGCCCCGTTGCGCTCCGGCGCCTTCGCCTTCGGGTCGGCGCCCTTGGCCTGCGCCGGCTTGGGCGGCGTCTTGGGCGGCGTCTTGGGGGCCGGCTTCGCGGCCGGCTTGGCCACCCCCTTGCCCGGCGTGGTGCGGCTGGACCGGGGCGGCTTGACGTCCACCGCCTTCGCCTCGATCTCCCGGGCGTGCTTCTTGGCGTGGGCGGAGAGCGTGGGGTCGAAGCGGTACATGGCACCCGTCTGAGCGATGCGGAAGACGGCGGAAACGAGGAAGTAGATGTTCACCCCGGCGGGGATGCTGAGCGAGATGAAGCCGAAGAAGGCAGGCATGATCTTGAACAGCATCTGCTGCTGGGGATTGGTGGTGGTGCTGCGGGACATCGTCTGGCGGGTCTGCATGTACTGGGTGAACACGACGAGGCCGACGATCAGGAAGAAGGGCACGGCAGCCCCGAAGGACTCGTGGCTCTCGCTGGCACGTTTTGCCAGATCGACGCCGAAGGACTTCATCTCCCCGCCCGATTCTCGGAGGGCCTGGTACAGGTCGGTCCCCTTGTCGAGGTACTTGGGGTCGAAGCCGCCCCCCTCCGCCTTGCGGGTCAGCCCGTTGATGACCTGGTACATCACCAGGAACACCGGCATCTGGAGCAACATGGGCAGGCACCCGGCCACCGGGTTGACCTTGTGCTCTTTGTAGAGGGCGATCATCTCCTCGTTGAGCTTCTGGCGATCGCCGCCCTTGTGCTTGGCCTGGAGGGCCTTCATCTCCGGGCCCAGCTTCTGCATCGCCAGCATGGAGCGGGTGCTCTTGAGGGTGAGGGGCGACAGTACGAGCATCACCGTCAGCGTCAAGAGCGCGATGGCGACGGCGTAGTTGGGGACGGCGGCGTAGAAGAAGGCCAGGAGCCCGGCCAGGAGCTGGAACATCAGCGCTCCCGCACCGGGACGGGATCGCATCCGAGGCCGCCCCACGGGTGGCACCGGCCGAGCCGGCGCACGACCAGCCAGCTCCCCCGGGCCGCACCATGGGTCTCCAGCGCCTCCAGCGCGTAGGAGGAGCAGCTGGGGACGAAGCGGCAGGGCGACGACGACCCGGCCCGGGCCGTGCGGTAGAGGCGGACGGGCGCCGCCAGGAGGCGGGCGGGGCCGGTCACCGCCGGACCTTGGTGCCGGCGTCGTCCAACGCTCCCGAGACCATCGCCTTCAACTCCCCGAACGGAAGGGACGCCGCCTCCGGAGCGGCTCCCACCAGATAGGCACCCGGTCGCAGATGCGGACCGAGCTCGAACACTGCGGCACGCAGCCGGCGCCGGAGCCGGTTGCGAACGACGGCACCACCGACCGCCCGGCCGACGGCATAGGCCACCCGGGGCGGCCCCGGCGGAGCGCCGGGTAGGAAGGTTACCGTGATCGGCCCGCATCGGCTCCGGCAGCCGGAGCGGCGCAGGGCGGTGAACGTGGCCTTGTCGCTGATGCGCCGGATCAGGCGGAGAGCCGGTGGCGGCCCTTCAGCCGGCGGGCCTTGATGATGGCGCGCCCCGCCCGCGTCGACATCCGGTGGCGGAACCCGTGGTTCTTGGCCCGCTTCCGGTTGTTCGGTTGAAAGGTTCGCTTCACCCATGAGCTCCCTGTTGGGGGCAGTGACTGGCCCGGCCGCTCCACGGTAGGGCGGCGCCGGGCCGATGACAAACGGGCCCGGTGCCGGAGGGAGGGTGGTCCAGGGCGCGGTCGCCCGGCCGGGCCGGCGGACGGGCTGGTCAGCCCCTATTCCGGGTCGCCTCTCGCCACCGCCGAGTGCCGGTGCTACCGTCGCTCCACCGCCTCCCCCGCCCGGCTCCGACTTCCCCCGGAGCCCTCGGGCCCGGGGGCCGGCGGTCAGGCCCTCCGGGGCCTGTTGTCGTTATGCACAGGTGTGGACGATGTTGTGGACACTGAGCTCGAGGGGAAGGCAGAGGCGCCGTTGACGGACGCAGAGCAGCTCTGGGCCCTGGCTGCGGAGGCGCTCCGGCCGATGGTGACGGACGCCGCCTGGAGGATGTGGTTCGCCCACGTCGAGCCGTCGTTCGCCGACGAGCGTCGCCTGGTCCTCTCCGTTCACAGCGCCATGGCCAAGGAGCGGCTCTCCACCGTCCACCTCCCGGTCATCACCGACGTCGTGTCCGAGGTGGCGGGCGCACCGGTAGCCGTCGAGTTCGTGGTCCACTCCACGCCGGCCGACGGGTCGAGCCCGGACGACACCAACGTGGCCGACGACGCCGGCCTCCACCCGGGCGACGACGACGGCACCCTTGCCGCCGAGTCCACGGCGAACGGCGGCCCGGCGGGGCCGAGGGCCACCGGCGACGGCAGCGGCAACCGGGAGCGGGGGCTGCTGCGCCCGGAGTTCAGCTTCGACGCCTTCGTGACCGCCGACTCGAACCGCTTCGCCCGGGCCGCGGCCGGCGTCGTGGCCGAGACCCCGGGCCATGCCTACAACCCCCTCGTCATCTACGGCGGCAGCGGTCTGGGGAAGACCCACCTCCTGCACGCCATCGGGAACTACGTCAGCGACAACTTCCCGAACTACACGGTGCGCTACACGCCCACCGAGGGCTGCATGAACGAGTTCGTGGAGGCCCTGCGCACGAAGACCACGCTGGCGTTCAAGCGCCGCTACCGCCAGTGCGACGTGCTGCTCATGGACGACTTCCAGTTCATCATGACGAGCGAGCGGCTGGGGGAGGAGTTCTTCTACACCTTCAACGAGCTCCACGAGTCGTCCAAGCAGATCGTGATCGTCTCCGACCGATCACCCAACGAGATGGGCTCGGTGGACGTCCGCCTGCGCAGCCGCCTGCTCGCCGGCCTGGTCACCGACGTCAAGCCGCCCGACCTGGAGACCCGCATCGCCATCCTCCGCAAGAAGGCGGAGCGGCGGGGCGAGCGGGTACCCGACGAGGTGCTGGTCCTCATCGCCACCAACATCCGCGACAACATCCGCGAGCTGGAGGGCGCCCTCACCCAGGTCGTGGCCTTCGCCCGCCACCACGACGAGCCGCTGACCAAGGAACTGGCCGAGAAGGTCCTCTCCGACGTGCTCTCCAAGAGCCGGCCCCGCCCCATCACCCCCGAGCTCGTCATCGCCACGGCGGCCGAGGTGTTCGGGTTCACGCCCGAGGAGCTGCAGGGCCCCAGCCGGAACCGGCCGCTGGTCCAGGCCCGCCAAGTGGCCATGTACGTCCTGCGCCAGCTCACCGACCACAGCTACCCCACCATCGCCCGCGAGTTCGGCGGCCGCGACCACACCACCGTGATCCACGCCGTGAACAAGATCGAGAGCCTCATGGCGGAGCGGGCCAAGGTGTACCAGGACGTCGAGCTGCTCACGCGGAAGCTGACAACCGATGCATGACCTTGTGCCGGACCGATGTGATTCGGGGGACGGCCACGCCCGCGCCCACGGCGCATCGCCGGGACCGTCACACCGGTGTGGGAGCCTGGGGATCACCCCACGACGTCACACCCCCGCTGACCTGCGGCAACCGCCGTTTTCCCCAATCCACACCGCCTACTAACGCTTCTAGGTTTTCTCTACACAAGAAAGGCAGTTGGTTGAAGCTCAGGAGTGAACGAGACACCCTGGTCGAGGCGCTCACCACCGCCGGCCGGGCCGTCACGAGCCGCGGCGGGGCCATGCCCGTGCTCTCCGGTGTCCGGCTCGAGGTGCGGGGGGACCGGCTCCTGGTGGCCGGCTCCGACCTGGACCTCACCATCCAGGTCGACGTCGGGGTGGGCGGCGCCGAGGACGGGGTCTGTGTGATCCCGGCCCGCCTGGCGGCCGACATCGTGCGATCCCTGGAGCCGGGCGCGGTCACCTTCGAGGCGGGCGACGACGAGGTGCGGATCACTTCGGGCCGGTCGCAGTTCGCCGTGCGCATGCTGTCGGCGGGGGACTTCCCGCGGCTTCCCTTCGCCGGCCGGGACGGCACGCCCGGCGAGGCGGTCACCCTGGCCGGCGGGGAGTTCGCCGACGCCCTGCGCCAGGTCGTGCGGGCCGCCTCGGCCGACGACGCCCGGCCCATCCTCACCGGCGTGCTGATGGCCGCCGAGGCCACGGGGCTGCGCCTGGTCGCCACCGACTCGTACCGCCTGGCCGTGCGCGACCTGCCCGGTACCACCGTGCTCGGCGAGGGCCAGCACGTGCTGGTGCCGTCCAAGGCCCTGTCCGAGCTCCAGCGCCTGCTCACGGGCGACTCGGAGGTGGTGCTCCGCCTGGGCGAGCACGACGCCACGTTCGACGTCGGTCCCGTGCGCCTCACCACCCGGCTCATCGAGGGCGAGTTCCCCAACTACCGCCAGCTGATCCCGTCGTCGTACCCGAACCGGCTGGTGGTGGCGAGGGATGCCCTGGTGGACGCCGTCCGCCGCGTGAAGCTGCTCGTGCGGGACGCCACCACGCCGGTCCGAATGGCGCTGCGGTCCGACGTCATCGTCCTCACCGTGGTGAGCAGCGAGGTGGGCCAGGCCAGCGAAGAGGTGGACGCCAAGTACGAGGGCACCGAGATGACCGTGGCGTTCAACCCCGCCTACCTGATCGAGGGCGTCGAGGCGGTCGGGGGCGACGAGGTCACCCTGGAGACGTTGGACGCCCTCCGCCCCGCCGTCATCCGGGCCGTGGAGGGCGAGGAGTACCTGTACCTCCTCATGCCCGTGCGGGTGTCGTAGCGGGCCGTCGTGCAGCTGGAGCGCCTCTGGCTGGCCGATTTCCGGAACTACGCGGCGGCCGACGTGGTGCTGGCACCCGACGCGCTCAGCGTTGTGGTCGGCGGCAACGGCCAGGGGAAGACGAACCTGATCGAGGCCGTCGCCTACCTGGCCACCCTCTCGTCGTTCCGCGGCGCCCCGCCCGAGGCCCTCGTGCGCACCGGCGCGGCGTCGGCGGTGGTCCGGGCCGAGGGCCGCCGGGAAGGGCGGGACCTGCTGATCGAGGTGGAGATCAACCCGGCCGGGCGGTCCCGCACGCTGGTGAACCACCAGCCGCTGCGCCGGGCCGCCGACCTGCTCGGCGCCCTGCGGGTCACCCTGTTCTCGCCCGACGACCTGGAGCTGGTCAAGGCCGGCCCCTCCGGCCGCCGCCGCTGGCTCGACGACGCCCTCACCGCCCTCCACCCCCGCAATGCCGCCCTCCGGGCCGACGCCGAGCGCGTGCTCCGCCAGCGCAACGCCCTGCTCAAGCAGTGCCGGGGCCGGCTCGACCCGTCGGCCGCCGCCACCCTGGACGTGTGGGACGCCAAGTGGGCCGCCGCCGGGGAGGCCCTTGCCGCCGCCCGGGCCGGGCTGGTCGGCGCCGTGGAGATCCCCATCGCCAAGGCCTACGATCAGGTGGCGGGCGCCCCGGCCGACGTGGGGGTGGGCTACGAGCGGTCGTGGGACGGCCCGCTCGCCGCCGCCCTGGCCGCCGCCCGCGACGACGACGTGCGCCGGGGGCTCACCACCACCGGCCCCCACCGCGACGAGTTGCGCCTCACCATCGGGGGCGTCCCCGCCCGCACCCACGCCTCCCAGGGTGAGCAGCGCTCGCTGGCCCTGGCCCTGCGGCTGGCGGTGCACGCGGCCGTCGCCGAGGCGGTGGGGGAGCCGCCGGTGCTGCTGCTGGACGACGTGTTCTCCGAGCTGGACCCCGACCGCAGCGCCGCCCTGGTGGCCCACCTGCCCGACGGCCAGGCGCTGCTCACCACGGCCGGGGCGGTCCCCGACGGCATCCGGCCCGCGCTCACCCTGCGGATGAGCGACGGGAGGATCCTGTGAGCACGTGGCGGGACCTGCCGACGTCGGGCGCCAGGGCGCCGAAGCGCATCTCGTCGTCGCTGGACCGGGTGGCGCAGCGCCTCGGCGCGCCGTCCGCCGCGGTCCTGGCCGCCGTGTTCGGTCAGTGGCCCCGCATCGCCGGTCCCGACCTGGCCCGGACCACCCGGCCCCTGTGGTTGACGGGGGGGACGCTGGTCGTCGGGGTGGGCGACCCGTCGGCGGCCACCGAGCTGCGCTACCGGGGGAACGAGGTCCTCGAACGGGTCGCCGAGGTGGCCGGGAGCCGGGTCGCCGAGCGCATCGAGGTGCGCGTCCGCGGCCGTCGCTGAGGGCCGCTCCTCCTTCGCAGTCCCACCCCGGTGGTAAACTGCCATCATTGCAATTCGGGCTGCTGACCTGCGTCTTTGCGCCCGGATCGCCTCCATCCATACCGCCTGTGAAAGGTCGCGCCTGAATGGCTGACACTGCGGACGGCAGCCGCCGCCCCGCCTCCTACGACGCGAAGGACCTCACCGTCCTCGAGGGTCTCGAGCACGTCCGGAAGCGCCCGGGCATGTACATCGGGTCCACCGGGTCGAGCGGGCTCCACCACCTGGTCTGGGAGGTCGTCGACAACTCGGTCGACGAGGCGATGGCCGGCTTCTGCACCTGCATCGAGGTAACCCTCCAGGGCGACGGCGGCTGCCGGGTCAGCGACGACGGGCGCGGCATCCCCGTCGACCGCCATCCCCAGCACCGCAACAAGTCCGGCGTGGAGATCGCCCTCACCATGCTGAACGCCGGCGGCAAGTTCGGCGGCGGCGGCTACAAGGTGTCCGGGGGCCTGCACGGGGTGGGCGTGTCGGTGGTGAACGCCCTGTCCAGCCGGTTGATCGTCGAGGTGGACCGCAACGGGGAGCGCCACCGCATGGAGTTCGCCAAGGGGGGCAAGCCCCAGGGCAACCTGGAGGTGGTCGGCCGGGCGCCCCGCAACCGCACCGGCACCACCGTTGTGTTCTGGCCCGACCCGACGGTGTTCGAGGAGGTCGAGTTCCGCGCCCAGACGGTCGTCGAGCGCCTCCAGATGATCGCCTTCCTCAACAAGGGCCTGGAGATCCGCTTCAGGGACGAGCGCCCGGGCCACGACCAGCAGGTCACCTACCGCTACGCCGGCGGCATCGTCGACTTCGTCAGGCACCTCAACGCGGCGAAGGAGCCGTTGTTCAAGAAGGTCGCCTCCTACAGCCACGCCGGCCAGGACGATGCCGGGCGCGACCACGAGGTCGAGGTCGCCCTCCAGTGGAACGCCGGGTTCTACGAGGGGATCCACAGCTTCGCCAACGGCATCGCCACCACCGAGGGCGGCATGCACGAGGAGGGCTTCAAGAAGGCCCTCACCAACGTGCTCAACAAGTACGCCCGGGCCAAGGGGCTGCTCAAGGAGAAGGACCCGAACCTGCTGGGCGAGGACATCCGGGAGGGGCTCACCGCCATCATCGCCGTGCGTCTCCAGGACCCGCAGTTCGAGGGGCAGACCAAGTCGAAGCTGGGCAACGTGCCCATCCGCGGCCTGGTCGAGCGGGCCACCAACGAGAAGCTGGCCGAGTGGTTCGAGGAGCACCCCACCGAGGCCCGCCAGGTGGTGAACAAGAGCGTCCAGGCCGCCCGCGCCCGCTCCGCCGCCCAGCAGGCCCGCAACCTCATCCGCCGCAAGTCGGCCCTCGAGGGCGCCGGGATGCCGGGCAAGCTCACCGACTGCTCGAGCCGCAAGCCGGAGGAGGCGGAGCTGTTCATCGTGGAGGGCGACTCGGCCGGCGGCTCCGCCATCCGGGCCCGGGACCCCAACACCCAGGCCATCCTCCCCATCCGGGGGAAGATCCTCAACGTCGAGCGGGCCCGTCTCGACCGCATGCTCAAGAACACCGAGATCCAGTCGCTCATCGGCGCCATCGGCGCCGGCGTGGGCGACGAGTTCGACCTGGCCAAGATCCGCTACCACAAGGTGATCGTGCTGGCCGACGCCGACGTGGACGGCAGCCACATCCGCACCCTGCTGCTCACCTTCTTCTTCCGGCAGATGAAGCCGCTGGTCGAGCACGGGCACGTCTACGTGGCCCAGCCGCCGCTCTACTCCACGGTGGTGGGCAAGGAGAAGGCGTACCTGAAGGACGACGTGGCCAAGGCCCGCTTCCTGGAGCAGCACCCCAACCACAAGGCCGAGTTCGGGCGCCTCAAGGGCCTGGGCGAGATGGACTTCGACGAGCTGGGCTCGACCACCATGGCCGCCGACAAGCGCACGCTGCTCCAGGTCACCGTGGAGCAGGCCGCCATCGCCGACGACATCTTCTCGGTCCTCATGGGCGACGACGTGCCGCTGCGCAAGCAGTTCATCGTCACCAATGCCAAGGACGTGCGGTTCCTTGACATCTAGTTTCGGTTCGCAAGCAGAGCCTGCTCACCGAGCTCGACGGTGCTCCGGCGGACGGGCGGAGCCCGTCCGCCTCCGCGCTCGGGTTCTCGCACCGCCGGCTGGGCCGGCGGTGGTGGCGCCCAGCCAGGGCGGCCGCCTGCGGCGGCGTCCCGTTGCCGGGTGCCCTGGCGCCCGCTCCCGCTATACCGCCCCGCCCCGCCCTCCCCGTGGTGACGCTCTTCTCCGGCTCTGGCGGCAAAACGGGGCGGTATCCGCCCGTTCTTGCCGCCGGAACGGTCCTCGCCCCTTCTCTCCGAGGTTCTGGCGTGACTGATGTGATGATCGGTTCGGGCGACGACGGGCTGGGGGGGATCGAGCCCGTCGAGATCCAGGAGGAGATGGAGCGCTCCTTCCTGGAGTACGCCATGTCGATGATCACGCAGCGGGCGCTGCCCGACGCGCGTGACGGGTTCAAGCCGGTGCACCGGCGGATCCTCTACGGCATGCACGAGTTGGGCCTGCGGCCCGACCGGCCGTTCATGAAGTGCGCCCGGGTCACCGGAGAGGTGATGGGGAAGTTTCACCCCCACAACCAGCAGGCCATCTACGAGGCCCTGGTGCGCATGGCCCAGCCGTTCAGCCTGCGCAACCCGCTGGTCGACTTCCACGGCAACTACGGCTCGCCCGACTTCCCGCCGGCGGCCGAGCGCTACACCGAGTGCCGGCTGTCGCCGCTGGCCACCTTCATGCTGGCCGGGATCGACGAGGACACCGTCGACTTCGTCCCCCAGTACACCAACGAGTTCGTGGAGCCCGTCGTCCTGCCGTCGCGGTTCCCCAACCTGTTGGTCAACGGCAGCCAGGGCATCGCCGTGGGGATGGCCACCAACATCCCGCCCCACAACCTCGGTGAGGTCATCGACGCCACCGTCCACCTGATCGACCATCCCGAGTCCACGCCCGACGACCTCATGCACTTCGTCAAGGGCCCCGACTTCCCCACCGGGGCATTCATCCTCGGGCGGGCCGGGATCCTCGACGCGTACCGCACCGGCCGCGGCAGCATCCGCATGCGGGCCCGGGCGGAGATCAAGGAGACCAAGTCGGGCCACTCGATCGTGGTCAGCGAACTGCCGTACCAGGCCTCGGTGGCGGCGATCGAGCAGCGCATCGCCGAGCTCGTCAACGCGCGCGAGATCGAGGGCATCCGGGACGTGCAGAACCTCTCGGCCGGGCTGGAGACCAAGGTCGTCATCCCCCTCAAGCGCGACGCCAACCCCCACGTCGTGCTCAACAACCTGTTCAAGCACACCCCGCTGCAGACGAGCTTCGGGGTGAACATGGTCGCCCTGGTCGACGGCATCCCCCGCACGCTGAACCTGGCGCAGATGCTCCGCGCCTACATCGACCACCAGGTCGAGGTCATCACCCGCCGCTCGCAGTTCCGGCTGCGCAAGGCCCAGGACCGGGCCCACATCGTCGAGGGCCTCCTCAAGGCGCTGGACGCCATCGACGCCATCATCGCCCTCATCCGGGGGTCGGCCGACCGCTCGGCCGCCCGCACCGGGCTCATGGCCGAGCCGTTCCGGTTCAGCGAGGTCCAGGCCAACCACATCCTCGACATGACCCTGGGGCGGCTCACCCGCCTGGGCCGCCAGGAGCTCGAGGACGAGATGGCCAAGCTGCGGGAGACCATCGCCGAGCTGGAGGCGATCCTCGCCGACCCCGACCGCCTGCGCGGCGTCATCAAGAGCGAGCTGGGGGAGATCCGGGAGAAGTTCGCCACCGGCCGCCGGGCCGAGATCACCTTCGACCCGGGTGACATCGGCGTCGAGGACCTCATCGAGGACGAGCCCCTCGTGGTCACCATGACCCGGGCCGGTTACATCAAGACCGTCGCGGCGGGGGCGTTCCGCACCCAGGGGCGGGGCGGCCGTGGGATCCAGGGCGCCCGCCTCAAGGAGCAGGACCTCGTCAACACCGTCATCCACACCACGGCCCACGCCTACCTGCTCTTCTTCTCCAACCAGGGGAAGGTGTACCGGCTGAAGGCCCACGAGGTGCCCATGAAGGAGCGCACGGCGCGGGGCACCGCCATCGTGAACCTCCTGCCGCTGAACACCGGCGAGCACATCCAGGCCATCATCGACACCCGGGAGTTCGGCGACGACGAGTTCCTGGTCTTCGCCACCCGCCTGGGCCAGGTGAAGAAGACGACCTTCTCGGAGTACGACAAGTCCCGCCGGGACGGGTTCATCGCCATCAACCTCAAGGAGGGCGACGAGCTGGTGCGGGTGATCCGCACGTCGGGCGCCGACGACCTGTTCATGGTCACCCGCCACGGGCTCACCATCCGCTTCGCCGAGGACGAGGTGCGGGCCACCGGCCGCGCCGCCCAGGGCGTGATCGGCATGCGCCTGCGGGACGGCGACGAGGTCGTGTCGTGCGACGTGGCCCGGGACGACGCCGCCATCCTCCTCGTGACCGACGCCGGCTTCGGCAAGCGCACGCAGCTCGACAAGTTCCCCAGGAAGGGCCGGGGCACTATGGGTGTGAAGGGCATCAAGCTCACCGCCCGTCGCGGCTACGTGGTGAGCGCCTTCATGGTCGGCCTCGACGACGAGATCATGGCCGTCTCCTCGGCCGGCGTCACCATGCGCATCCCGGTGCGGGGCATCCCGTCGCAGGGCCGGGACGCCACCGGGGTGCGGATCATGAACCTCGACGCCGGCGCCACGGTGGCGTCCGTCGCCCCCATCCTGGCCGCCGACGAGAGTGAGCCGGCCGGCATCTGACCGGGCCGGCTCTGCCGGTCGCCTCTTCCCCCTCCAGCGCGGACGAGCAACGAGGAGTCGGGATGCACAGGCGCGAGCACGGGCAGGTCCTGCCCCTGCTGACGGTGGTGATCGTGGTGGCCGGCATGGTGTCGCTGGCCGCCGGGAGGGTGGGCGGCCGGGCCGTGGAGGAGGCGCAGGCCGCCACCGCGGCCGACGCGGCCGCCCTGGCCGGGGCAGCGGCCGGTGCCGACGCGGCGGCGGCGGCGGCCGAGGCCAACGGCGCCCGCCTCACCCGGGTGGAGACCGCAGGCGCCGACACCCGCGCCTCGGTCTCGTTGGGTGGTGGCGCTGTCGCGTCGGCCCGGGCGCGTAGGAGCAGCAGCGGCGCCGACCAGGGCGTCGCGGCGCCCGCCCTCCGGGCCGCCCTGGCCCGGGCCGCCCAGCTGGCCGGCCGGCCCGTCCCGACCGTTCCGCCGGCTCCGGGGGGACCGGCCCCGGGCGACAGCGCCGCCCGTCACGCACGGGGCCTGGCCTTCGACGTCCCTCCGTCGTTCGTGCCGGCGCTCCTCCCGGTCGCCACCGGGGCCGGTTTGTGCCGGCCGTACCCCGAGACCCACCCCACCCACTTCGAGCTCTGTCCGCCACCGGAGCGGCGGCTACCGTGAGCGGGTGGCGCAGGGGAGACGGGTCCGCCGGGTGATCCGCCGCGTCGACCCGTGGACGGTGCTGCGCTTCTCGCTGCTGTTCTACGTCTGCATGCTGGTGGTGGCGCTGGTCGCCGGCTTCCTGCTGTGGGCGGCGGCGTCGACCACGGGCGTGATCGACAACGTCGAGCGCTTCGTCAAGGAGCTGTTCGCCCTGGAGTCGTTCCGGATCAACGGTGGCCTGATCTTCCGCTCGACGATGATCGGCGGCGGCGTCCTCGTACTCCTGGGCGCCGGGGCCAACGTCTTGATGGCGGTGCTCTACAACCTGACGTCGGACGTGGTGGGCGGGATCGAGGTCGTGGTGCTCGAGGAGGAGCCCGCTCGCAGCACCGTCTGAGCCCGGGCGGTGTAACGTCGTCCTCCCTCGGGGCTATAGCTCAGCTGGTTAGAGCGCAGCACTGATAATGCTGAGGTCAGTGGTTCGACTCCACTTAGCCCCACCACCAGGGAGGCCCAAAACCCCAGCTCAGAGGGGGTGCAGGTGCCCCTGGAGTTTGTCCGCCGGTGACCGTGAGAATCCGGGATTTCCGTTCGCTACGGGCACGTGCCGGGCACGCAGCGGGCACGACACGGGGCGGACTCGATGCCGGTCACCTCCGGGTCGCCGACTCGAACACCAGGCCCGGGACGTTCTCGAAGATCTGGTCGTTGGAGACGAGCGGGACGCCGAGCCGGAGGGCGGTGGCTGCGATCCAGCGGTCCGCGTCGTGGTCGCGCTGGCCGAGCGCGTGGCCGATCCGTTCGCAGTCGACGCGGAGTGGGCGTACACGGCGACCAGTTCGGGCCCGGAGTGGACCGTCTCCGCTTCGGCGATCCTCGCTGCGAGCTTCCGCATGCGCGCTGCACCCCAGTTCCGTCGGAGCGCCCCGTAGCGGAGCTCGGCGGACGTCTGGAACGAGATGAACGCCGGCCGCCCGGCGATGATGGGCTCGTAGATCACCGCCAGCGCCGAGCCCGGCACGAGATCGGCGCCGTACACGTCGGTGTCGATGACAACCGGGCCCCGCCGTAGCTGCGCGGTCACGCCTCCAGCGCGGCGAGGAAGGCGGCGCCCTCTTCCTCGCTGAGATCGTCGATCACCATCTCCTCTTGCGGCGGCAGCGGCCGTGCCCGCCGGAGCAGCTCCTCCACGGGCAACTCCAGGCTGTCGGCGGCCCGAGGCGGGACGGGTTGTGTGGACATCTCGCCCCCCGATTCGATTCCGTCCAGCGCTGACCGGATGCCGCCGCCGCGCTTCGACTTCGCCCCAACCCAGATCTCGCCCCTCGATAAAGCCGTGCTCCATCGGCTGGCCGCATCCCGGACAGGTTCCTTGCTCGGGCACGCTCAGTGATCGCGTGGCTCGCGTGCCTGCCCACACCGAATGATTCGATTCTCCCTGCCGGCTCGCCGCGCCGCCGGGGCCAGCGCGTGGCCAGCGCGATGGAATGTTCGGAGAGCCGGTGACTTCACCGCCCGGGGGGCTCGGCGGCCGCCGGCTACGGGCGCCGTAGTTCGGCACGTCGGCGCGCACTGCTCGGGTGCCGGGGCGGGCGTGGCGCATAGGCCTGGCGAGAGGCAGTGTGTGTACTATCATGCACACATGTCGAAGGGCAGGATCACCGTCACGATCGACCAGGCATTACTCGACCGGGCTAGGTCGCTGGGGGTGAATCTGTCGGCGGCATGCGAGCGGGGAATCGCCGAGGTCACCGAGACCGTGGGCGCCCGAGCCGAGTTGGCTCGCCAGGTCGCCGACTACGAGGACAACGGCGGCGTCTACGACGACGAGAAGCTGGCGCGAGCGAGGCACGTCCTGGCCGACGCCCAGGCCGCCCTGGCGGTCGAACGCAAGGCGGGCTGAGTGCCGGCGTGCATCCTCGACTCGACGGCGCTGGACGAATTGGGCACGCCAGAGTGGCGTCGAGCCCTGCTCGAAGCCGGGTACGACCTCGTGGTACCCACTGTGGTGCTGGCTGAGCGGCATACGGGTCGACCTCAGGACCACCAGTTGCGAACGGCGCTGCGGGCAACCCGGCGCACGCCGCTCGATGAGGCCCGCGCCTACGCGGCCGGCGCGCTACGTCACAAGGTGGCCCCGACCCGCAGACGAGCGCCCTCGGCCGTTGACGCGGTGGTCGTCGCGGTTGCCGACCACGTGGCCCGACGCGACGACGTGCTTGTGCTCACGTCGGACGTGGCCGACTTCGAGGCACTGCGCACCCAGGCGGCCAACAGCCGACGTATCGCCGTCCGGCGTCCCTGATCGCGGCCACTGCTGGCGTTGGGCCGAATCCCGAGCAGCCGACGCGGCTCCTGCTGCTGGGCGCAGCCGCGCTGGTATCACGTGCGCTGATGTGCCAAATGCCGGGTCGCCGCGCGGCGCGCCGCCCTCAACGCCGCAGTCGACGCTGACCTGATCGGTCGCTGGCCGGCCAGGAAGGTGGCGCTCCCGAGGGTGCGGCCCCCGGACCGGAAGTTGGTCGATCCGGCTGACCTGGTCCGGTTGGCC
>DATLFN010000002.1 GCA_035540975.1 Acidimicrobiales bacterium | reverse complement strand
AGTCGGCCCGATCGTCGAAGGCCCGGCGGCTGCTTCGTCGAACGAACGCCACACGGCAGGGCTCGACGCGGCGACGGCTCGACCTCGTGAGAGCGGTCCGAGGCGGCGAGCAGGGCGATCACCGCGCCGATCACCGAGCCGACAAGGCCGGACGGCTGGAGCGCTCCTTCGGTGACGTCCTTGCCGACCAGCACGTACCCGAGGAATCCGCCGAGGAACGAGCCGACGATGCCGAGCAGGATGGTGGCGCCCGCCGACATGGGGTCGCGCCCGGGGACGAGGAGCCGGGCGAGGAAGCCGGCCACGGCTCCGATGAGGAGCATGACGAGGATGAAGCCGAGCATGGTGCGAAACCTCCGGTGAGGGTGGGTGCGACTCGAGTGACTGCGCTATTCCCCCGGCGGCGGTGCGGCGATTCCTGACTTCGCAATTGTCACGATCCCGCCACGCCGGCGGGGGCGGCGCCGACGAGGGCCCGCCGCGTGTGCTCGCCGGTCGAGCGCGGCCGACCTGCGGCCGACCGTCGTGGCGGGGCACGATGGGCGGATGCTCGCCGACGGCCTCACCATGATGTACGGGCTCGACCGCCCCGCCGAGCCGGCCACCACCAGGTACGGCGACGCCCAGCTGGACCGGGTGTTCGCCGAGCTGGCCGGCGCCTCGTTCGGCGGCGGCCTGTACCGGGTCCACGTGCCGGAGGCGGCGGAGGAGTGGACGGCGCGGGCCGAGGAGGCGTTCCCCGAGCTGGTCGACCGCATGTTCGTCTTCGGCTGCGACTGGTTGGGGCGCCAGTTCGCGGCGGACGCCCAGCGGGCCAAGAACCGGCACCCCCTCGTCCTGCTCCTCGATCCCGCCACCGGCGACGCGCTCGAGATCCCGGTCACCATCGCCGACCTCCACACCGACGAGCTGGTCCAGTACGGCGACAGCGCCCTGGCCCTCGAGTTCTACGCCGACTGGCGGGAGGCGAGCGGCGACGACGACTTCCTCGGCCCCGAGGACTGCGTCGGCTACGACGTCCCGCTGTTCCTCGGCGGCGACGACGAGGTCTCGAACCTGTCCCGGATCCACATGGGGGCCTACTGGGAGGTCACCACGGAGCTGAGACTGGGTGACCTGAAGCTGCCGCCGGGCGGCACCATCTGGGACCTCTTCGAGGACGGGTAGCGCCCGGGCGCCTCAGGCCGTTCCCGGATCAGCGGCGGGCCGGCCGCGCCTCCGGCACGGGCGACGGGCGCGGCGGCGACTGGCGGTAGGCGGCCAGCCCCCCGGCGAGCAGGCAGGCGGCGACGATGCCGAGCACCAGGAGCATCGACGTCCCACCCGAGCCGGAGCCGGAGGACAGGGGCGCCCCGTCGGTCACGGGCGGCGGCACCGACTCGCCGTTGGCGCCGACGACCTCGAAGGGCACGCGGGCGGGCGTGCCGAACTGCGGCTCGCCCTCGGCGTCGACCTGGGTGGCGACGATGACGAAGTGCCCGGGGCCGGCCTGGGGGACGCTGAAGGACCCGGAGACGGACCCGCGGGCGTCGGGCGCCAGCTCGGCCAGGACCGGCCCGCCGGCCGATCCCCAGTGGACCACGACCGGGCTCGGCGGTGCGCCCTCCTCGGGGGCGGCGAACGAGGAGCCGGTGAAGGTCAACGTCTCTCCCGCCCGGCCGGTGGACGAGCTGACGGCGGCGGTGGCCAGGTTGGTGCACGCGAACGCGGCGACGCCGCCGGCTCCGAGCGCGATGGCCGCCCCGGCGAAGAACGTGGCGAGTCTTCCTCTGGTGAGCACGGGTCCTCCCCTCGATGCCGGCACCGAGCCGGGCGTTGAACGGACGTTCGTCACGACGATGCGCCCGCGGCCATGGACGACGACGCCCCGCGGCGCCGTAGCGCGGCCGCGGCCAGCAGGCCGACGCCGACCAGGGCGACGAGCACCTCCGCAGCGACGACCAACGCCCGGGTGGACGATCCGCCCTCCTCCAGCGCCAACGCCGCCCCGAAGATGTCCTGGGCCCCGTTGTCGTCGTTGCCGAGCCGGGTGTCGGACCAGGCGACGTAGGCGTGGTCCTCGCCGGACGCCAGCGCGGGCGGGACCTCGACGAAGTACTGGACGTTGTAGGTGCCGCGGGTGCGGTCGATGGACGCCCGGGTCATCCGCTCGTTCTCGCCGAAGCTGCGCCCCCCGTCCTCCGAGGAGGCCAGGTAGACGTCGTTGGCGTCGCCCAGGAAGAACTCCACGTCGTCTGCCGGGGTGTCCTGGGACCCGTGGCGGTAGTCGTACCAGGCGACGTCGATGCGCCCGCCGGGCGCCACGCTCATCCGCGGCCACTTCTGGGTCCGCTTGTTGGCGGTGGCGTCGTCGTTCACCCGCAGCGGCTCGCTCCACGACTCGCCACCGTCGGCCGAACGGCTGAAGAAGACGTCGAGGTCGCCATTGCGGCCGTCGGCCCACGCCAGGTACAGCGCGTCGCCCTCGGGGGACACGGCGGCGAGGGGCTCCTCCATCACGACGTCCTGCTGCCCGACCTCGCGCTGTGCCCAGGTCCGGCCGCCGTCCGTCGACCGGGCCATCAGCAGGGGCGACGGCTTGGGGGCCTCGCCCTCGGAGGCACTGGCCGGGCGGGAGCGCTGGAACCAGTACGCCGTGCCCTGGGCGTCCTCGACGACGCGGGGCGCGTCGAACCCGGGGTCCGCCTCGATGGCCCGCACCTCGGGGGCGAAGGTCCCGCCGCCGTCGACGGACCGGGCTGCCCACGCCTCGGTGGCCCGTTCGGACGCCTCGGCGTACGAGCGGCGCCACGAGACCCACACGGTGCGGGGCGCGGCGCCGAACGGGGACACGAACACGTCGGGCACGAAGTTCGCCACCGCCTCGTCGGGAGTGGGCGGAGCCAGGCCGGGCGTCACGGTCGTGGTGGTCCAGCTGGCCCCGTCGTCGGTCGAGCGCGCCAGCACGACGCCACGGGCGCCGTGGTGCGCAGGGTCGGCCACCGCCACGGCCCAGTAGACGACACCCTCGCCGTCGATGACGAGCTTCATCCTCATGTTCTGCGGGATCCCGCCCTTGTTGAGGCCGCAGTCCGTGGCCGTCCCGAAGTCGGGGCCCGCCAGCTCGGTGAAGGTGCGGCCCCGGTCGGTGGAGCGGTACACGTGGCAGGAGTTCGAGAGCAGGTCGGAGGCGGCCACGAACACGCGGTCGTCGTCGTTCGGGTCCACGGCTGCGGCCGGGCCCTCGAAGGTCCGGGCCACGGCGTGGATGCCGGAGATCCTCGCCTCGTCGCCCAGCTCCGCCGCCGACGCCGGCCCTCCGGCCGTCGCCGCCGCGACCAGGACGGCGGCGAGGGCTGCAGCGGCCGTTCGCACCCCCATGTACGCCTCCCCAAGCCGTCTGCCCGGCACTAGTGCCGGTGGTACCGCGTCACTCTCCCACAACGTGAACGGGCGTGCTCGGGGCAGTCCGGTCTCGTCCGGCGTCAGCCCTCGTCGCGGTGCACGACGTCGAACGAGAAGGCGGGCAGGCAGACGGACACGTACTCGGCGCCCTCGGAGCCCGGCGTGCTGTAGCGGACCCACTCGCCCGGGCGGCAGTGCACGGCCTGGCCGGCGCCGACGTCGAGCGCCCCGCCGTCGTGCTCGACGCGCACCGTCCCCCGCAGGACGACGGTGTACTCGTCGAACTCGGGCCGCTGGCCCGGCTCGGCCCACCCCGGCGGGCTCTTCATGAGCGCGAGGCTCACGTCCTCGGCGCCGTCGCTGGCCCGCCCCACGAACTCGTCGATGGTCTTGGGCGGCTCGCCGGCGGCGGCGACCCGCACGGGCGACTCGATCAACCTGGGCATGCGACCTCCCTCCGCGCCGGCGGGGCGAGGGCGACGGTCACCCGCCGCCGGCAGCGGGGCGGGACCGTACCGCAGGCGCGCCTGCCGGGCGCCTCAGCGGCAGCCGAGGGCGGCGGGAGCGGCCGCCCGCCGGTACTTCTCCAGGACGGCGTGCTGCGACTCGGCGCGCTCGACGAGCCCGGCCAGGTCGAGGGCGGCGAGGACGGGGACGTCCACGGCGATCTCCTGGAGGGATTGCCACAGGTTCCGCTTCCCGTCGACACCCATCGACAGCGTCTCCATGGAGAGGAGGAGGGCCAGGGCGTCGCTGCCGGCGGACACCCGGTTGAGTCGCAGCCGGCTCGCCTTCTCGGCCATCCAGGCCGCCGCCTGCTTGACGGTCTGCTCCTCGAACCCGAGCCGGCCGACGAGGTCCTCGAGCACCGCCCGGTCGGCCTCGATGTCGTCGGCCAGCTGTTGCATGGCTGCGCCCACGGGCGTGCCCTCGGTGTCCTCGGTCAGGCGGCGGGCCAGGTCGAGCCCGGCCGTGGCCCCCGCCAGGTGGTCGTTCAGGTAGGTCTCCAGCAGCTCGTTCGTCCCCATGGGACCGGCTTACCCGACGAGCGGGCGCCCAACCCCGGGACGTGGTCAGTGGTCCTCGGCGGCCGGGCGCCCACCGGGCCGGATCCCCGACCCGAAACCCCGCTTCGCGGGACCGACAACGACGGGGAACGTCCACGTCCGCAGCTCGTCGGCGAGGTCGTGCTCGGGCAGCGGCTGGGCGCGGTCGCTGCTCCCGTCGACGAGGTCGGGCCGGCGCTCAGTAGTCGAGCAGCAGCGACGCCAGCTCCCGCACCACGCCCACCGCCGGCGACCCCGGGTCGTGGTCCACCGGCGAGGCGCCGGCCCGGTCGGCGGCGGCGACCGCCGAGTCGTCGGGGATGACGACGTCGGGCGCCACGCCGAGGAACCGCTCGACGGCGTCGAGGTCCTCCCGGCCGGCGATCCTGTTGGCGACGACGATGCGGCGATCGATCCCCTTCTCGGCCGCCATGGCGAGCAGCCGCCGGGCGACCTCGGCCGACCGCGGGTACGGCTCGACCACCACCACCAGGACGTCGATCTGGCTCTCGTCCCCCCGGGCCACGGTCATGACGCCGCCGCCCAGGTCGACGATGACGACGCGTCCCGGCTTGTCTTCCAGCGAGGCGAGCAACTGCCCGGCCGAGAGCCCGCCTCAGCCGGGTCGGAAGTGGTCGAACTTGCGGACCTGCACCACCTTGAGCCGCTCGCCCGCCTGGGTGGCGAAGCGCTCGACCACCTCCTCCATGGACATGGCCATGGCCGGACCGTCGGGCAGCATCTCCTCCCGGGCCGAGATCAGGCCGTACGTGGCCTCGACGCCGAGGCCGAGCGAGATGCCGAGGTTCGGGTTCTCGTCGGCGTCGACGGTGAGCACGTCCCGCCCCTCTTCGGCCACCAGCCGGGCGAGGACGCCGGCGACGGTGGTCTTGCCCGAGCCGCCCTTCCCGGCGACGGCGATCTTGGTCACAGGCCCTCCGTTCTCGGGGTCCGTGCGCTCACGCGCCGCGGACGGCTTCGGCGGGCGCACCCGCCTGCTCCAGTTGGTCGACGAGTCGCGCCACGGCGCGACGGGCGGGCGACGACGGGTCCCCGGCCACCAGGGGTACGCCGGCGCGCTCGGCCCGCTTGATCGCCGGGTCGAGCGGGACCGAAGCCCACATCGGCACGCCGAGGTCCTCGAGGGCGTCGCGTACGTAGGCTTCGTCGTCGGCGGAGTCGACCTTGTTCGCCACGCCGGCCAGGCGCACCCCCGGCGGCCACGTCCCCATGCCGGCCATGCGCCGGGCGGTGAGCACCGACTTGGCGAACGGCTCCACGACCAGGAGGGCCACGCCGTCGGTGCCGACCATCCCGCTGGCGACGTGGAGCGTCCCACCCTGGAGGTCGACGACGGCCCACCCGTCCTCCTCGTCGTAGATCCGGGCGACCGTGTTGAAGGCAACGGCGGCCGACCACCGGTCCGGGTAGCGCGCCCGGTACAGCTCGAAGTCCTTGGTGGCCGAGTCGGCGTTGCCGACCTGGACGAACCGCACGCCGCCGGGCGCCTCCCGGGCGCAGCGGTCGACCACGTCGGCGGCACTGCCCTCGAGCCGCCACCCACCGGCGTCACGCACGGCCGACCCGGCGAGCATCCAGTCGTCGGTGGCGGGCATGCCCAGCACTTCGCCGAGGCCGGGAACGGTGTCGGCGTCGAACGCCACCACCGCGCCGTCCCGCGACCGGATCTCGGCGCACAGCAGCCCGGCCAGGGTGGACTTGCCCGAGCCCCCCTTGCCCAGCAGCACGACCCGCACGCCGGGAACGTACGCGGGCCGCAGACCGGCGTCAATAGGCGCAGGACTACGCTGGAATCGCTGCAAGCCTGGTCGCCACCGGCGGCGAGGGCCACCAGCCCCCGTGGCGATCGCCCTCGCTGCGGTGCGCCCCCTGGGATTCGAACCCAGAACCTGCGGATTAAGAGTCCGTTGCTCTGCCGTTGAGCTAGAGGCGCGTGCGGTGAACTGTACGGCGGGGAGGGTGGCTAAGGGGACTCGAACCCCCGACCTCCTGGACCA
>DATLFN010000001.1 GCA_035540975.1 Acidimicrobiales bacterium | reverse complement strand
CCGATGTGCGGGTAGGTGAAGGCGATGACCTGGCCGGCGTACGACGGGTCGGTGACGACCTCCTGGTAGCCGGTCATCACCGTGTTGAACACCGCCTCGCCGGTGGTGACGCCGCCGGGCGGCTCGGCCCCGAACGCCTCGCCCTCGAACGTGGTGCCGTCGGCCAGCACCAGCAACGCCTCGGTCATGCCGTCCTCTCCCGCTTCTCGCACCAGGAATCGACCGCCAGCGGTCGATTCCTGGTGCGGGAACCGTGCCGGGTCATCGCCGGGCCTCGGCGTCGACCACCACGGGCTCGCCCCGCAGGACCGTGTGGCGGACGCGTCCGGTGAGCTTGCGGTTGGCGTAGGGAGTGTTGCGGCTGCGGCTGGCCAGGCGGGCGGGGTCGACGACCCACGCCTCGGCGGGGTCGAGCACCACCAGGTTGGCGGGCGTCCCCTCGGCCACCGGCCCGCCGTGCTGGCCGGTGAGGCCCGCCACCGCGGCGGGCTGCCACGACAGGTAGGCTAGGACCCGCTCGACGGGCAGGTCCAGCTCGGTCAGCGCCAGGGCCAGCGCCGTCTCCAGGCCCAGCATGCCCGGGGGCGCCTGGTCGAACGGCGCCTCCTTGGCCTCCTGGGCGTGGGGGGCGTGGTCGGTGGCGATGGCGTCCACCGTGCCGCCGGCCAGCGCCGCCCGCACGGCCGCCACGTCCTCCGGCCCCCGCAGCGGCGGGTTCACCTTGAACACCGGGTCGTAGCCGGCCACGTCGGCGGCGGTCAGCGTGAAGTGGTGGGGCGTGACCTCGGCGGTGACGGGCAGGCCGCCCGCCCTGGCCGCCGCCACCAGGGCCAGCGACCCGGCCGTGGAGAGGTGCTGGAAGTGCACGCAGCCGCCGGTGAGGCGGGACAGGGCGATGTCGCGCATCACCATGACCTCCTCGGCCTCGGCCGGGATGCCCGGGATGCCGAGCCGGCTGGACCACTCGCCCTCGTGCATGTGCCCACCGGCGGCCAGGGCCTCGTCCTCGCAGTGCTGGGCCAGGGTGACGCCGAGGGCCGAGGCGTACTCCAGGGCCCGGCGCATGAGCCGGCTGTCCTGCACGCCGTCCCCGTCGTCGGTGAAGATGCGCACGCCCAGCGCCGCCATCTCGGCCAGGGGCGCCAGCCGCTCCCCCGCCCGGGCGACGGTGATGGCCCCCGCCACCCGCACGTCGCACACCGCGGTGGCGCCGAGGTCCCGCACCTGGCGGACGACCGCCGCGCTGTCGATGGGGGGGTCGGTGTTGGGCATGGCGACGACGGCGGTGAACCCGCCCAGGGCGGCGGCGCGCGCCCCCGTCTCCACCGTCTCCGCCTCCTCCCGGCCCGGCTCGCGCAGGTGGGTGTGGAGGTCCACCAGGCCGGGGGCCACGACGGCGCCGCCGGCGTCCAGCACGGTGGCACCGGCCGGTGCGTCCACCGACTCGGCCACGGCGGCGACCACGCCGTCGCGCACGAGGACGTCGGCGCGGCGCGACCCGGTGGCGTCCACCACCGTGCCGCCCCGGATCACCAGCGTGGACGGGCGGTCAATCGGCAAGCGAGGCTCCCGATCCGAGGAGGAGGTAGAGGACGGCCATGCGCACGGCGACGCCGTTGGCGACCTGGTCGGTGATCACCGCGTTGGGGAGGTCGGCCGCCTCGGCGGCGATCTCCACGCCCCGGTTCATCGGCCCCGGGTGCATCACCAGCGCGTCGTCGGCCAGCAGGGCGGCCCGCCGCCGCGTCAGGCCGTAGGTGGCGGTGTACTCCCGCAGGGACGGGAAGAGAGCGTCGGTGATGCGCTCCTTCTGGATGCGCAGCACGTAGACGACGTCCACCTTGGGGATGACCTCGTCGAGGTCGTGGCTCACCGTCACCGGCCACCCGGCCAGGCTGGGCGGGAGGAGGGTGGGCGGGGCGACCAGCGTGACGTCGGCGCCGAGCAGCGTGAAGGCGGCGACGTCGGAGCGGGCCACCCGGCTGTGGGCCACGTCGCCCACCAGGGCGATGCGCAGGCCCTCGACCCGGCCCCGCCGCTGGCGGATGGTGTAGCAGTCGAGCAGGGCCTGGGTGGGGTGCTCGTGCCAGCCGTCGCCGGCGTTGACCACCGACGCGTCGACCCACCCGGCGATCTGGCGGGGGACGCCGGCCGACGAGTGGCGCACGACCATGGCGTCGACCCCCATGGCCTCGATGGTCTCGACCGTGTCGCGCAGCGACTCACCCTTGCTCACCGACGACGACGACACCCCGAACGTCATGGTGTCGGCCGACAGCCGCTTGGCCGCCGTCTCGAACGACAGGCGGGTGCGGGTGGAGTCCTCGTAGAAGAGCGACACCACCGTCTTGCCCCGCAGGGCGGGCACCCGCGGGATGGCGCGCGAGCTGACCTCCACGAACGAGTCGGTGACCCGGAGGATCTCGTCGATGCCGTCGGCGCCGAGGTCGCCCACCGACAGCAGGTGGCGGCTCAACGCCGCACCGTCCCGAGCCGGACGCCCGACTCGCTCACGTCCACCAGCTCGTCGCGCGCCGTCGGCAGGTTCTTCCCCACGTAGTCGGGACGGATCGGGAGCTCGCGGTGGCCCCGGTCGACCAGGACGGCCAGCTGCACGGCCCGGGGCCGCCCGTAGTCGTTCAGGGCGTTGAGGGCGGCCCGCACCGTGCGCCCGGTGAACAGCACGTCGTCCACCAGCACCACGGTCAGGCCGTCGAGGTCGAAGCTGATGTCGGTGACGGCCTCGGGGAGCAGCGGGCGCAGGCCGATGTCGTCCCGGTAGAACGTGGCGTCGAGGGTGCCGACGGGGACGGCCGTCCCCTCGATGCGCTCGATCTCGGCGGCCAGCTTGCGGGCCAGGGGGACGCCCCCCGTCTGGAGGCCGACCAGCACCACGCCTTCCACGCCGTGGTTGCGCTCCAGGACCTCGTGGGCGATGCGGGTCACCGCCCGCCGCAGGTCGTCCGCCGACATCACCTGGGCCTTGGCGACGAAAACGCCCCCACGAGGGGGCGTCAGCGCACGTTCACGTTCGGCCATTCACCACGGCCATGCCGCTTCCTTCCTGTCCGTGCGAGCCTCTCGGGACCCGCTTCACGGTCAGGGACCGACGGTAGCAGGTCCCCCGCACACCGGCGGGTACTTGCCGAGCACCTCCAGGCGGCGGCAGCTGTCGTCGCTCGTGGAGGCATCGCCGGCCCGCTCCGCCGACACGGCGCGCACGAGCAGGGCGCCGGCGCTCCAGGGGTTGCGGTCGAGGGCGCGCTCGGCGGCGTGCCGGGCGGCGGCGTCGCTCCCCCACTTCAGCTCCAGCGTGGCCAGGTTCGCCCAGGCGTCGGCCGACGTGGGGTCGCGCCGGGTGGCCTGGCGGGCCAGCGCCACCGCCTTGCGCGCGTGAGCCTCGTCGTGGAGGCCGTGGAACGCCTCGATGCGGGAGCCGGCCTGGGACACCTCGGGCCAGGCCGGGAGCAGCGCGGCGGCCTCGGCATAGCGCGGCGGCGACGTGTCGAGGGTCGCCTGCCGCAACCCGGCCTCGCCCACCAGGAGGACGCCGGCCGCCGCCACCGACGCGGCCAGACCGAGAGCGGAGACGACCCGCCACCCGAGGGCGGGCGGCGCGTCGGCGCCGCCCGGGGACCGACGGTACGAGGCGCCCAGGGCGAGCAGGGCGAGTGGGGTGAGGCCGACGGACTGGGGCTCGAAGAGGGTGAACAGGGCGGCCACGGCGGCGAAGCCGAGCAGCGGACCGGTCCGGCGGCGGACCGAGGCGAGCAGCCAGGCGGCGAGGAGGCCGAGGCCGAGCAGTCCCGTCGTCGTGGCGTACTCGACCACCCAGTTGTGGGCGTCGGCCGCCACGTTCACCCCGCCCTCGCTGACCTCGGGAGTCGTGCGGTGACCGGTCGCCTCCAGGAAGCGGCCCGGGCCCCATCCGAGGACGGGGCGCTCCAGCGTCGCCTCGGCGCCCATGCGCCACAGGCCGCCCCGCACGTCGAGCTGGCGGGTGGGCGCGCCGACGGTGCGGTCGGAGGCGGTGACCGCCGAGTCGGCGGCCCACGCCGAGGCGGCGAACATGCCGACGCCCGAGGCGGCGAGTACGACGACGGCACGGCGCCAGCCCGAGCGGCGCACGGCGGCGGCCAGGACGAGCACGGTGAGGCCGAGCGCCGACCGGCCGCCGGAGAGCTGGGCGGCGCCCGCCAGCAGGGCGACGGCACCCGTCCACCAGCCCAGGAGCCGGCGCTCGGCGCTGCGGCAGCAGACCAGCCACAGGCCACCGGCGACCAGGGCGCCGAGGTGGACGGGGTTGCCCATCAGGCCCGACGACCGGCCGGGGCTGTCGAGCGCCGGCGGAACCATCTCCGCCGCCTGGAGCCAGGCCACCGCCGCGTTCACCAGGGCGCCGGCCACGACCGCGGTCGCCATCTGGCGGCGCTGCGCGGGCCCGGCGGTGGCGCCCAGCCCCCACGCCGCCACCAGGGCGGCGACGAAAAGCAGCCCCGTCCCCCAGTTTGCGCCGCCGACGAGGGTCGCCATCGGGAGCCGGGACGCGGCGGTCGCCGCGGTCGCGGCGCCGAGGAACAGGACCGCCAGCCGGGCGGCGAGCTCGCCGCCCCGGGCGAGCCGGGCCACGGCGACCAGACCGGGACCGAGGAGCAGAAGGGCCACGGCCGCCTTCGGCGCCCAGAACGAGTGGTACAGCTCGGACGAGAAGGCGACCGGCAGCAGCATGGCCGCCACCACGGCCAGCAGGCCGGGCTCGGGGCGGCGGCGGGCGGCGCCGCCCCGCCCGGGCGGGTCAGCCGGGTCGGACCTCGGCGGCGATCCCGGAGAGGACGCCGTTGACGAACCGTCCGGACTCGTCGGTCGAGTACCGCTTGGCGAGCTCCACGGCCTCGTCGATGACGGCGCCGAGGGGGACGTCAGGACGCTCGAGGAGCTCGTAGACGGCGAGGCGGAGGACGTTGCGGTCGACGACGGGCATGCGGTCGAGGGTCCAGCCGATGGCGAAGCGACCGACCAGCTCGTCGATGCGCGCCCGGTTCTCCCCCACACCCTGTACCAGATCGGCCACGAACGGCTCGGGCTGAAGCGGCAACTCGGCCAGGAGGGCCGCCGGAACCAGGTCCTTGACCTCCGCCTCGTACAGCAGCGACAGCGCCCGCTCCCGCGCCTCCCGCCGCGACCCGACGTTCACCGGCGAGGCTCCCGCCGGGGTCGCCTCAAGTGTTCACGCGGGTGAGGTACTCGCCGGTGCGGGTGTCGATGCGCAGCCGGTCGCCCTCGTTGACGAACAGCGGGACCTGCACGACCACGCCGGTCTCCATGGTGGCCGCCTTGCGGGCGCCCGACACCCGGTCGCCCTGCACGCCGGGTTCGGTGGTGGCGACGGTGAGCTCGACGGCGGCCGGCAGGTCGACGCCGACCAGCTCCGAGCCGTACATCTGGAGCACGACGGTGTCGCCCTCCTTCAAGAAGCGCTCGGCGTCGCCCAGGGCGGAGGCGTCGACGTTCGACTGGTCGTACGACACGTTGTCCATGAAGACGTAGTGGTCGCCGTCCCGGTACAGGTACTGCATCTCCTTCTTGTCGATCATCGCCTGCTCGAGCTTCTCGTCGGCCCGGTAGGTGCGGTCGATCACGGCGCCGGTGCGCACGTTCTTCAGCTTGGTGCGCACGAAGGCGCCGCCCTTGCCCGGCTTGACGTGCTGGAACTCGACCACCGAGTACAGCCCCTCGGGAAGGTTCAGGGTCATGCCGTTGCGGAGGTCGTTGGTGGAGACGGTCACTGGATGATCAGGTCCTTCGGGGCGAGCGTGAGCGGGCGGCAGCCGTCCTCGGTGACGACGACCGTGTCCTCGATGCGGACGCCGCCGTGGTCGGGGAGGTAGACGCCCGGCTCGACGGTGACGACGTAACCGGTCGCCAAGGTATCACCGGACACCGCCGAGACCGAGGGGGCCTCGTGGATGTCGAGGCCCACCCCGTGGCCGGTCGAGTGGAGGAAGGCGTCGGCCCAGCCGGCCGCCGCGATGACCTCGCGACAGGTGGCGTCCACGTCCACCGCCCTGCGGCCGGCACGGACGGCGGCGACGCCGGCGGCCTGGCTGGCGGCCACCACCTCCACCATGCGCTCGAGCACGGCCGAGCGGGGCGGGCCCACGCACAGCGTGCGGGTCATGTCCGAGCAGTAGCCGTCCACCACCGCCCCGAAGTCGACCACGACCAGCTCGCCCGCCTCGACGACCCGGTCGGTGGGGCGGGCATGGGGCTTGGCGCCGTTGGGCCCCGACGCCACGATGGTGTCGAACGAGTTGCCGCTGGCGCCCAGCCGGCGGATCTCGGAGTCGAGGGCGAGGGCGAAGCCCGCCTCGCTGGTCCCCTCGGCCAGGAGGTGGCGGACCGCGGCCAGGGCCTGGTCGGACACGGCGGCCGCCGCCGCCATGCGGGCCACCTCGCCGTCGTCCTTCACCCGGCGCAGGTCCTCGACCACGTTCTCGGTCGCCACCAGCTCGGCGTCGGCGAACCACTCGGCGGCGAAGGCCCGCTGCCGGGCCCACGTGACGCTGGCCGCCTCCAGGCCGAGGCGGGCGACGGAGCGGGCCGACGCCGACAGCGCCTGGCGCTGTCCGGCCGCGTTGCCGATCTCGATGCGTGCGTCGACGCCCGCCGCCGCCAGCTGCTCGGCCGACTGGAACTGGTAGCGGCCGTCGGTGGCGAGCACCAGCTCGTCGGGCAGCACCAGGAGCAGGGCGGCCGACCCGGTGAACCCGGTGAGGTAGCGGACGTTGGCCAGGTTGGTGACGAGCAGGGCGTCACAGCCCGCCTCCCCCAGCCGCTCCCGGAGGCGGGGCAGGCGGCCGGCCACGTCCATGGGAGCGAGCGTCGACAGGTCCACGGTCGGTGGAATCACTGGCGCACCATCCCTTCGTGATGGCACCCCAGCGAGTTGCCGATGGACCGGCCTCCCGGGCCGGTCACGGGCTGCGGTCCTCCAGCATCCGGGCCACCGCCACGATGGCCAGCTCGTACCCGAACCCGCCGAAGCCGGCGACCATTCCGTCGGCCACCGGGGCGACGACGGAGGTGTGCCGCCACGGTTCGCGGGCATTGGGGTTCGACACGTGCAGCTCCACCACGATCCCCTCGAAGGCGGCGAGGGCGTCGGAGATCGACCAGGCGTAGTGGGTGAAGGCGCCGGCGTTGACGACGATGGCCCGGCACCGCCCGCGAGCTCCCTGGATGGCGTCGACCAGCTCCGCCTCGGAGTTCGACTGGAGGTCCTCGACGACCAGCCCCCTCGCCTCGCCGGCAGCCCGGGCGGCGGCCACGTGCTCGTCCAGCGTCTGCTTCCCGTAGATCTCGGGCTGGCGCTCCCCGAGCAGGTTCAGGTTCGGCCCGGACAGGACCAGCACGGTGGGCCGAGGAGCCGTCACGGGCGCTCCGCGACGTTCCGGCGCGCGGGACGGCCCGATCTCACGCGAGCAGCTCCTTGAGCGTGGCCTCGACGTCGGCGGTCGCCACGTCGTGCACGGGCTCCACGCCGTGCGGGCCGTCGAGCACGAAGCTGAGCCCCCCGTGCGACTTCTTGTCCCGGCGCATGAGCTCGACGAGGGCGGCGAGGTCGCTCCCTTCGGGCAGGGGCCGGCGCAGGCCGTACGAGTCGACGACCTCGTCGTGGCGGCGGACCCGCTCGTCCCCGATGCGCCCGAGGCGGGCCGCCAGGCGGGCGGCGAAGCGCAGCCCGACGGCCACCGCCTCGCCGTGGCGGAGGTCGTAGCGGCCCGCCGTCTCCAGGGCGTGGGCCAGGGTGTGGCCGTAGTTGAGGCACGCTCGGGGCCGGCCCGCCGCCGTCGCCGCCCCCGCCGTCTCCCGCTCGTCGCCCACGACGTACGCCGCCTTGATCTCCACGCAGCGGGCCACCCGCTCGTCGAGGGGCAGCGCCTCGAGGTCCTCGTTGTGGCGGCCGAGGAAGTGGTACTTCGCCATCTCGCCGCACCCGCTGCGGTACTCCCGCTCGGGGAGCGACGCCAGCACGTCGGTGTCGCAAAGCACGGCCGCCGGCTGCCAGAAGGCGCCGACCAGGTTCTTGCCCTCGGGCAGGTTGACACCCGTCTTCCCGCCGATGGCGGCGTCCACCTGGGCGAGCAGCGTGGTGGCGACGTGCACCACGGCAACGCCCCGGTGGTAGACGGCGGCGGCGAACCCGGCGGCGTCGGTCACCACGCCGCCGCCCACCGCGACCACCGCGTCCTGGCGGGTCAGCCCGGCGCGGGCGAACCCCCGGCACAGGTCCTCCACGGTGGAGAGCGCCTTGGCCTCCTCGCCGGGCGGGATCACGATCGTCTCGGCCGGCCGCCCCGGGTCGACGGCGACGGGCACCGCCTCCTGGGTGACGAGGGCCACCCGCCGGGCGTGCGACGGAAGCACGGCCGCCAGCTCGTGTCGCGCCCCGGGGCCGACCAGGACGTCGTAGGAGCGGTCGCCCAGCGGGACGGGGACGCGGATCACGCCCGCGCCCCGGTCGCGGCCAGGATGCGCTCGACGGCCTCGTCGGGCGTGAGCTCGTCCACGTCGACCACCACGTCCGCCACCTCGGCGTAGACGGGGCGGCGGACCTCGTACAGCTGGGCCAGGGCGGCCGCCGGGTCGCCGCCGAGCAGGGGCCGGCCGGCACCGGCGCCCACCCGGGCGGCCAGCGTCTCGACGTCGGCCCGCAGCCACACCACCGTCCCGCCCTGGCGGAGCATCCGGCGGTTGTCGGCGTCGAGCACGGCGCCCCCGGCGACGGAGACCACGACCGGCCCCTCGGAACCGAGCGCCTCCACCAGCGCCTCGCGCTCCTCGGCCCGGAACGCCGCCTCGCCGCGTGCGGCGAAGATCTCGGGGACGGTGAGTCCGGTGCGCCGCTCGACCTGGCGGTCGCTGTCGAAGTAGGCGGCCCCGAGCCGGCGGGCCAGGGCCTGGCCGACGGTGGTCTTGCCCGCCCCCATCATCCCCACCAGCAGGATCCGCTCAGCCAACGCGGCGGTGGGCGGCGGAGGAACTCACGCCGCCCACTGTACCGATGGTCCCTCCCCCGGCAGGGACCTTCACCCGGCTACTTGAGGAGCTCCTCGCCCCGGCACAGGCGGAACTGGTCGTCGCCGTAGAGGAACTTGCCGCACCGGGTGTCGAGCTCGAGCGACACCACCTTGAAGTTGTTGGCGAACGAGTCGCCGGCCCCCACCTTCGACACCGTGTCGTTGACCCGGACGTTGGCGAGGACGCGGTCGCCCTCGGTGAACACGTCGAGCACCGCCACCCGGGTGGTGCTCGACGTGTTCACCGAGGGCGACCGCGTCCTCGCCAACGTCCGGGTCAACGACACGGTGTCGAAGGTGGGGGCCGGCGACTCGTTCGCCAACAACTTCAAGGTGGTGTCGCTCGAGCTCGACAC